>CAMCAY010000055.1 GCA_945872815.1 Chitinophaga pinensis | reverse complement strand
TGGGTAACACCAAACTGATCTGCTTCATTGATGATTGACAGTTTCTCTGAAGCCGAGAAACTCCTTCTTGATTTTGACATATTTCCTAAATTTAGTGACTTAATTGATTAAACAATTATGTCCAGCTATTTAGGGGGTCAATACAGTAGTTGGACTTTTTAATTATCATAGAGTTTCATGAAATCAGAATCTTCTTATGCAAACAATGCGAGCATTATCACCATATCTCGTCGGGGTTGATTTGCGCATTGAAAACCATAACTTATCACTAAATCTATAAACATTCCCTAGGTTATCTCCATCAGCCCAAATAAAACCAGTAGGGAGTCCCCCAAGCTTTACATCATACATTTTGTCCAATCGTAACACTTCCTCCTTATTTGGCAATTCCCAGTCACTATACTGGCTTATAGTTAATTTATCACATACTTCTTTAGCATCCTCCCATGGCCCGTATCCTAAAATAACAGGAGCTAGGACTAATCCTTTTACACCATGAGTCTTTCCTGGCTGAATTTGAACTTTTTTTCTTTTCCCATTCCTTTCAAATTCAATTACCACTGATTCGCCATTTTTAATTGCATTTCTTAGATCTTCAATGCTAGTATAAGGCAGATTATTTATTTTCAAAACTTTATCCCCTGGGATGATGTCACTTCTCGAATACATTGAGGGCAGGACAATTCCATCTAATCCTATAGCAATCCCTACAATCCACTTCTCAGGAACAGGGTAATTTACCAAAATGCCGCCTTGTTCGAAATTAGAATTTACTCCATTAGTTTTTACTGAGTACCCCGTCAGGTGATTAATCTCATCCAAAGTTTTAATATCATTAAATGAAAATTTAGCAAACTTTTTGCCTTCATTTAAAAAGGAAATTGTCAAACGGTTGTTTTTTGTAGGATTCTCAAGAAGCCCTTCAATATATTCAGTTTTAATATTTGAAGCTTTAACAGTTGGTAATACAGAAAAATTGTTCGAATAAAATCTAAAATTACTTTCGAATGACTCAACTATTTGAAAAGATTGTTTTGAACGTAAATAAAAAGGTTTAATATTATCCTTAAAGACAACATTGATCTGAAAAATTTCTTTATTCAACGATTTATATGTTTCAACCTCTTTTTCACTAAGCGACAATGCTGAAAGCGTCTTAGTAAAATATTTTTCGCAAAAAATGATATTTTTATTTGCAGTAGATGTGATTTCAATTGGTATTAACCATTTTTCACTTTTTGAGTCTTGACTTTGAGGCTGTAGGTTTTGAATAGAAAAATCAAATGCATTTTGCATATTTTCATGTAAAACCTTAAACATATTTACAATTGAAGCAATTTCAGCAGTCTCATTTAATTGTTGCTGTTTAATATTAAAAGCAAAAATGTTTCCCTTAAATTCAATATTCACACCTTTTGATTGAGCAAAATATTCAAGTTTATCAACTGATACTATTGCATTGAGTGTAACCAACCAGCCTTCATTTGGTTTCTGAATTTCATCAATTATTTTATATCCTACTATAGTTCCACTAGAGACAGATGATATTTGTTCAGCAATAACTTTATCGTTTAACATATCCGTTTTTGACGAGATAAATGCACCAAACGATTGCTCAATAGCAGATTGCAATGCTGATAGCTTTGCATCTTGAAGAGTTTTTCCGCCACCAGTTACCGTTATAGAAATATTTCTAACTTGGTCTTGAGCTATAGCTATTTGTTTTGAAAAAAATAATAGCCAAGAAAATATAAATATTTTGAGAATTGATTTCATATTTAAGTGAAAAATATTTTTATAAAAAAAAGATTTATAGTACAATTATTAATTTAACCAAATCAAGAATCATATCCTTTATTCAATTCAAGATATTGCGATTTCAAATCTTTCTTATGGCTTTTTTACCTGCACTAATCTAATTTAAAATTAAATAAGCCATAAGGTATTTTTTGACTCATTACTGAATACAAACATCCAAATAAAAAGCATCTAATCAATATTTAGCTTTTACGAAATAATTAATAATCGCACCATAGATTAGTAATGGGACAAAATTAATTAACAAATATAATGGAACTGTGTATTCAGACTTAATTAAGAAAAGGCTTACGCACAATGAGTACAATAAAAATAATATAGACATTGTGTTTTTCAGAATTTGACCTTTAGAATATTCCACAGTAAAGCCTATAAGGATTCCGCAATATATCAAGAAAGTAGTAGAAAAAACAATTGTACTTAGGACTTTTCGAGTATCAACGCTATACGAAAATACTGAGTAGCCAATGAGGGCAGTTAAGCAAACAGTTATGATTAATAAAAAAAAATTAGGTTTCATGGTTTATAATTTTGGCGGTTTTAATAAAAATAATTTTGCAACTTCAGAAACATCCTTGCTTAATTCCCAGTGAGCCATTCCATCATGCCATATAAATGTATTTTCATTTATTTTATCAGTGAAAATATAGCCTGAAATTTCATTTTCCGAAAAGGGGCCTTGTGTTATATCATTAATAACAACATAGTAAGATTTCGGAACCTGGTATTGTGATGTAACATTTTGCAAACTAGGCTTATTGGATTTAGCTAATACCTCATTCATAGTTTGGATCATTTGATTAGCTACTGCCATACTCATTCCAAATTCCATTAGCCGCTCAATTGGCGCAAAGGAGTAATCTTGATTCATATTTATAATTTTTATTTGAGTAAATTATGAAATTCTGGAAAATTAGTTGCGACTGCCCAATCCGCCATTCCTGGTTTCCACAGATATGTAAAAGTATTTATTTCACCACTTAAAATACTATTTGAAATCTGAAACTCAGAAACTGGACCATACTGCTGACCATCTTTAGTGTAGTAATATTGTGTTAGGGATGAAGGATTGTTCATTCCATTATTTATCCCTCCCATCATACTCATATTTGAAAACATATTTGTCATTGGCATCATGGCGTCCAACATCATATTTGTAAGAGATTGACGCTTAGGCATCGTAACACGCTTAGTTGCAGTAGCTTGTTTTACTTTTTGCTTTTCCCTTTCCTTTTCTTGTTGTTCTGCTAATTTTTCTTTTTCCTTGATGATTTTTAATTTTTTATAAAAATCTTCAAGAACTGCCGATGGCTTTGTTATAATATTATTTTTAGTGCCGTATTTAGATTTTAATGGCGAACAATTTATCACTTTGGCTAGTTCTTTATCTTCTAAAACTCCCATTCTAGAAAGAGGGGGCGCCATTATTATTTTAACAAGTGGTGAGGGAGTTCCATCTTCCTTTAATAAAGTAACAAAGGCTTCTCCAATTCCTAAGGATGTTAAATCTTCTTCAACATCATAAAATGAAGTTTCTGGAAAATTTTGAGCCATCATCTTAACAGACTTTCTATCTTTTGAAGTAAATGCCCTCAAAGAATGTTGAATTTTTAAACCTAATTGGCCGAGTACGTTTTCTGAAATATCTGCAGGTGTTTGAGTACAAAAAATTATACCGACTCCTTTTGAACGAATCAATTTAATTACAGATTCTATTTTATCTTGAATAATTTTATTTGTATTATTAAAAAGCAAATGTGCCTCATCTATGAACATTACCAATTTAGGCTTTTCTAAATCCCCGACCTCCGGCAAAGTTGAATATAATTTAGAAAGCAAATAAATAATAAATGTTGAAAATAGAGCTGGTTTATCCTGAAGCTCTGTTAATCTTATAATTGATAAAACACCATTTTCAGCTTCATTATTCATAATTAAATCATTGACATCTAGTGATGGTGTGCCAATTAAAAAATTTCCACCTTGCTGTTCTAATTCTGCAATGTTTCTTAAAATGGTTGTAACAGAAGCCCCACTTATATTTCCATAATTATCCTTTATATCCTTATTTTCTTCACATATTTTTGTTATAAAAAATTTTAAATCTGCTATCGTATTTAATTCTAATTCTTTGTCTTCACAATATTTAAAAACAATACTTATAATACCAGTCTGCACATTATTGAGACCTAAAATTTTAGAAAGCAAAACCGGTCCAATTTCTTGAATAGATGCTTTAATTGAAACTCCCTCGTCTTCTCCAATGGATAAAATATTTACAGGAAATCCTTGATAAACATACTCATAGCTACCATTAAATAATTTTCTTCTTGCTTCTACTTTATCATTTTCTTTACCGGGAACTGCTAAGCCTCCTAAGTCTCCTTTTAGATCCATTAAAATGGAAGGAATGCCGTTTCTAGAAAGCTGTTCTGCAATAACCTGTAAAGTTTTTGTCTTACCAGTCCCTGTCGCTCCAGCAATTAATCCATGGCGATTCAACATTTTTAAAGGCATAGATACAACCAATCCTTCTATTGGCACCTTTTCAAATACAGCAACGCCAATGGGACTATTTAACCCTTTACTTTCATATCCGTTTTGAATAATTACTTTAAATTGACTATTACTCATATCATATTTGAATTAGCGCATTGCTGGCGGTGTGCCTCCTGGCGGCGGTGGCGGTGCTGCACTAAATAATTGTTGCAATTCAATTAATTTATTTGCTTCAGCCCATTCTGCCATACCTGATTTCCAAACAAATGTCGCTGGGGTTAATTGACCATTCATAACTAACTGTTGCAATTGTTGCATATTAAAAGGACCTGCTTGTTGGCCATTAACCGAAACGTGAAATGCACTTTGTGGTGGTGGTGGTGGTCCATTAACTGCTCCTGCAGCCGGAGGCATTCCTAGTCCGCCTTGCATATTTTGTTGCATGTTATTTCCCATGTTATTCATCATGTTCGCCATTTGGCCACCCATTGCTCCACCCATCATCATACCAGTCATCATGCCTGCTGGATTCATTCCGCCCCCACCTCCGCCCAAATTCATATTACCCATAGCCCCTAAACTATCTGCAGCAGACGTTAAAATGGTTTTTTGTGCATCTGTTTGAATATTTAATCTATGAGTATCAAAATAGTTCGTTTCTGTTTGCAATTGTTGCGCTCTTTGCATTTCTTCTCTTTGAATACGCAAAGAATCAGCCATATTTGCTGCATTTATAGCCTGCATATCTGCCATATTTTGAATATTGATCTCAGACTGTGCATTCATAGTATCAATATTTACACCAGCTTGTGTTTTTGTGTAGGCTTCGGTAATATTTGCGGTTAATTCACGCAACTTTTCATACGAAGGGGCTTCTTCATCAACTTCAATTGCTTCAATGTCAAGTCTCTTTATATTAACTCCAAAATCTCTTTCTAATTCTGCTTTTAAGGTTGGGAAAATCATTTGCTGGGCACCTAAATTAAAAGTTCCCAATTGAAAAACAGGAACCTGTGCACTTTTTGAAATATTAGTAACCACTGTTTTAATATACATTAAAAGGGCAGATTTTATTGTATCCTTAAACTCATCTATTTCAAAATTTATCAACCTTCTTGTTTTGATAAATGCTTGATAGTCTGTGACGTTAAATGTCAATGTGCCCCTAACTGCAACAGGTACACTAAAATCAGGAAACCTGTAATCAAAAACGGGGAAATAAGGGATACCAAATTTCAATTGAATATTTCCAGCAAGGTTAATGAAATAAATCTCTGCCTGAAATGGAGTACCGCCTGCATATGCCAACCCTACAATGCTAGAAAGAACAGGGAAATTTGCCGTTTTAATGGTTTCATCATAAGGTCCAACAATATAATCCTGCATTGGACCATTCTTTTGGCTATATACAAAAACAGCAACCTCGCCATCTTTTACTCGTAAGCTACTGCCATATCGAATTGAATTTTCTTTTCGAGTACTATTGGCGTCGTTACCTAAAGGACGCCATTTCCATATCAAATATTCTGGTTCGTCACAACGGATCATGTCCATCATACCGCCTTCCTTGTTGCTACTGAATAGTCCCATAAAAACTTATTTTATATATTAAAGTAAATTTATTTTGATTTTTTAGGGTTTTATTTCTTTGTAATAAATAAAAACTCTATCGGCTTTATTTGGAGTTACAAAATTGGTAAGTAATTCTATCCCATTTATGAAACCAGCTGAACTCTCTTTTAATATTTCAGTTGTTTGCACACTACTAACGGAACTACTTGTTTTGTCCTCATTGGTTATCAAAATTAATTCGATTGATGTATTCGATCCATTAAGATATTGACTCGCCTTAGCCCTAGCCTTAGCATCTGCAATTGTAAAAAGTATATTCTCGGTTTTATTTGAATCGTTTTTAATGGAGATAACACAAATTAGATAATTTTTAGCATCATCATTTTGCATCAATTTAATCCCGTCAAATGGGTTAATGCTATACATCCTTTTGATAAAATTAATTAAGCCCACTTTATCACCTCCAAAATCTTGTGCAAATAAATTAGCACTTGATAGTAGCAATATCAAAAATAAAATTTTCTTCACTCAATGTTCATTTTATTGTTTAATAATCAATATCGGACTCTACCTTAACTTTATAAGATATTGGTAGGCGCTCATTCATATTTTCTTTTAGCTGAATATAATTTTTATAATATTTTTCTTCGATGAATTCAAGATCAATATCAGTTGCGTTTTTTTTCCATAATGTAGATGATAATTCGTTTTTTGCGGCTTCAAAATTGCTATTGATTAAGTTAATTTCTGCAGATTTTATTTTTGATTCCAACTGCGCGAATTGAATTTTTGATTTCAACTCAATAATTACTTCATTAGATTTTAAATTTTTTATAAGATAATTAGCTGCATCGTAATTTTTTTCCGAGAGCAAACTGTCGACAATAGATAAAATAGAAGATTCCGTTGCAATTATTTCTTTAGCCATTTCCGCTTCCGTTTTAGTTGCAGGGACTAGGTAAGCTCCGGCAAATAATGTCAATAATATTCCATATGTAATAAATTCAAAAATCTTACTCTGTTTATACAATCCATTCAAGCTTTTAAATTCTTTTTCAATTTGAAGTAACCGTGCATTAGTCGCTGGATCTTTTCCATATAATCCAAATAAGGAAGCAAGTTGTGCCGTAAATAATGATTTATCCGATTTAAAATCACCTAGTAGATTTTGCTTTTTTGTAAATAAAGCTCTTACGGCTGACACCAAGAAGATAATTCCAGGAATACTAAAAAGTCCATTTATTTTATAGGTCAAAAATGCACTTACTAAGGTTAAAATGGGCATTGAGAATTTTGCATTATTCTTAAAAGAGTCTAATAAACCTGGGCTAGGAAACGCCTTTAGTTTATCAAATGTTAAATTTAGCTCTGCTAATTCGTCATTTAGTGTCTTTCCTTCGACGCTAAATACGTTTCCACAAAATTCGCAAATTCTGGTACTTACCGGATTAGAACCACCGCATTCCTTACATTTAATCATACTTGACATAACTATTTTGTTTTAATCTTAGAGTAATCTTTTGATGTATTTTGAGTAATATAATTACTTGATTCATTCCTCCATAAAGACATCTTAAGTTTTGCTATTGCGTTAACAAAGCCCCTTAATCCTCCAGCTTCTTGGTCAGCTTTCTGTAAAACATATTGTTGTTTCTGTTGATCTTTTTGAAGGGCATAATTTCTTCTGCCTTCTTCTTCTTGTACACGAAGTTGATCCAGCTTTAATTTTAGCCCGTCATTATATTTTTTCATGCGCTCCCTAATTGCGGAATTTTCCTCATCTTTAAATTTTTGAGCTATCTGCTTCATTAATGAATCTGCTTCATTTTGACAAGAACTAAAGGGACTCAAATTATTTAACTCTTCCGCTACTTTTTGCGCACCAACCTTCGTTTGGTTTGATTGCCAAGCAAATTTTGCATTCTTTAAAATTACAGTGCACTCTACATCAATTTTCTTTTGATATATTTGTTCAATATTAGCCAAGGATTTTTCATAACATTTTTCACAAACGTCAGGTATTGCAGATAATTTTAAAATAGCTGCATCGAAATCACCGGTTTTTGCAGAAGAATTAGCTTTTGCGATTAAAATCTCGCAATTGGTATTGTAATAGTCAATAATTTTATTTTTTCCTTCTTCGACAAAATCGCCAATACGTTTATCTTTTGAATTAATATTTTTAATTGCATCAATGTATGCCTTTGTTTGACTTGCGCCAACTCCTTTTAATTCAATTGACAAACTGGAGAAAATAGTATTTTCGGTAGCATCCGCCACATAAAAATTAAGTTCTAAACTTTGTGCAATCATTGTTGGAGGACCTGCAATTATATCTTTTGTCAACACATTCACTTTCACTAGCATTACAAATCTTGGATTAATAGTAACACCTCCGATTCCCTTTGCAGCTACGATTTGATTTAATTTACTTTGAAGCATTGATTTTACATCGGCACTAATTTCATCTACCTGATCAGGGACGAAGGTGTTTAATACCAGCTTACCATAATCACCTAATTCAGTTTGCGCCCTTGCTTGAGTACAAAAAGCAAATGCAACTAATAAAAGTATAAATTGAATATGTCTCATATCAAATGTTTGTAAATGTTATTTCTCTCCAAGAATCAAAACAGCTTCACCCAAACCTCTAGTTAATAATTTTACTTCGAAATTAAATGGAGCCCCTTTTAAATATTTTTGTAAGCCCTTTGAAAACTGGCGCGCATCTACTGCGTTATTATTACTATCATACATTGGAATTCTTACTTGTTCCATTTTATTAAGATTTTCATTTGGAGTAGCAGAAAATCTTCCCTTTACTGTATTTTTTTGCATCCATTCATTTATGTAGTCATTTATCTCTTTTCCATCAATTTCTGTTTCCAAATTTTTATCCCAAGTATTCCATCTTTTTACAGTGAGAACTACCTCTCTTCCATCTGTCAACATCTCATCAAAATGTTTTTGTAATTGCGCAACAAATGGGTCAATATTTGCAAGTACTGCATTTTGCAACATTACAGGAATGATATCAGAAGTATTGTTTGCGCTTGTTCCAGTCGAAGCTGCTACTCTTTTACTTGTATATGAATCAAATGCTTCTAAAATAAATGAAACCGACCTTCCTTGATCCGTTTTATTTACTTTCCACCATATTTGAATGGTAATATCAGCCTTTGCTTTATTTCTTAATTTATCAAGTGGGCTTTCACTTATTGAAGACCCTGTAGAAGTACTAGAAGTCATATTATCTTCGGCACTTCTTGATTCGATTGATTTAATTTCCTGTTCAGCATCTTTTAATGGGAAGCCTCTGTCAATCATAAGTGATCCTATTTTTGTAATCACTTGGCCAATTTCTGTGTCTTCCTGAAACACTTGTTTATAATTAGGCACCTTTTGCTTGATTCCTTGATTATCAAACTCAGTCATGAAGTATCTTTGTTCACACCAGTTATCACTTGGCAAAATCATAAGTGCAGGCTTTTTTGCTTGTCCAAAAGAATTACTAGCAAAAAAAAGCAATAAACTCCCGAAAATTAAAATATTGATTTTTTTCATTTTAAAATTGATTATTAAGTGACTTAATGATTTTCAATTCTTCAAGGTATTGTCTTAGAGAAGCTTTCGAAATAGATACCTGATATACTTTCCATTCTTTTATGCCTAATGACAATGGAATTGTAGTTTCGGTAGATGCACTACGTGTAAACGCGCTCCATTTGCCTTTTTTCGCAAAAAAACTTCTTTTTATGGTATTAAAATTGTCATGATCTTCTTTTTTATTTAAAATAGGCTGTTGTGTGCTACAACCATTAGTTCCCGCAATGCCTGAATACAAAATAGCATGTATTGCATCTTTGCGTGCATCCTCGAGGCGGTATTTATTCCCCTTTTTTGTATCCCATATTTTAATAGTAAAATATCCATCAATATCTAATGAAACACATTCCGTTTGATAGCTTGTTTTGCTGGTAGAAAATGAGCATAAAACAATTAACATTAAAGCTGTACAAATGGAAAAGAGAAATTTTAATTTCATGGCAATCATTTTATATTTAACTGTAAAATATGCCCATTTAAGATATATTAAAAATAAACTATTTATTGATATAATAGACAGTTATATCCATTTTTACTTCAATATCACTTACTGATTTTTGGGACTTCCACTTTTCTGATTCCACTTTATTGAACTGGTCTCTAAAAGGTGATTTTGACGCTGGATAAATTACAAATCATCTTCTTTGATTGGATTATCGATGGAATATAACTTCCAAATTCCTATTAAATAGACAATCTTATTGTTGAAAATCTTGCTTCTTCTTATGTTTTGCCAGTTTCACTAACAGTTAAAACAACTGTATTATTCGTTTGGGTACTTGATAAAGGAAGGATTAATAGTATAATCAAAGATGCAGACAATTTTTATTAATGGACCATTATATTAGTCGTTTTCGGAGTAAAAAATATATGTTGAGTGGGTGGCATCTGAAGCAAACGAGGCAAGCATGCTCATCCCCCCAACAAAACCCATGGAAAGCTCCCGAATGGATTCAATAGATAAGGTTTTTACATTATTGTTTTTGTCTGTTTCTGTTTGAATAAGTATATCCGATAAAATCGTGGACCCATTATTCAAAATATTGACAAAACTTCGGGCCTTAATTGTAGCCGCCCTGTCCCTTAGGGAAGTACTAGGATAATTTGCATTTTCCAATGTTACAACCGATATAAGCAAATTTATCTGGGGGGCCTGGATAATTTTTGCACCATCGAAGGGCCTGGATTTAAACTTATTTATGATAAATTCAGAAAGGGGTTGACAGATATACAATTGAGAAACTTTGCCATTATTAGCAGTTATCGCTCCAATATTTTCAAATTGTACACAAGGCTCTCCAAATGCAGTTCGCGCTGCCGACCAAGCCTTTGACAATACAGATGTAGAAGAAGCTTCTTCAGGAATGGCTACTGCACAAGAAGTATATTCCCCTTCAATTTTTTTTCCGCCTTCAAATGGAGCATTTGTATACATTCTTGTAACATAATTAATCAATGACTTTTTTTCATCATTGAAAGACTGGGCAATTGCTATAGTACTAAAAAAACAAAATACTACAATTAGCAAGACTATATTCAAAAAGGGCTTATTCGGCTTCATTTATAGGATTGAAATTTGAATTTAATTGATTAAAATACTCCTTAATATCACTCTCAATACTCATTCGTAGTGTCCCAGAGTCTTCAAATTTAACTTGACCCTTTGTAATGGTATATTCAGAAATAAAATACCCATGTAAATCAGTAGGTATATTCGTTGGGAGTGGTTCGCCTTTTTTGCAAATTAAATAAACTGATAGATATTCATTATCATGCGAAAGGGCTAAAGCATAACCTAATTCTAACATTACGTTAGGATTTCTATCAGTAATGTCATAAATTACGACCTGTGAATTTTTGATTTTTGAAATTATACTATCAAGCAATGGCTTTCCAGCTGATGACCTTAAACGCCGATAGTTAATGTTATATTTTAATTTCTTGCCATTACTGCCATCAAACCTATTTATTGCATCATTACTTATTTTTTGAATTGCAAGTTTTGCTTCTTTTGAGCTCCATTGATATCCGGCAGATATTGTAAATTGATTTTTCATTTTTAATAATTACAGACTCAATTAAATAAAATTCACTAGTATCATTACTGTTTCGGAACTCTTACTGGACGCAAAGTGGGTGGTTCATTTCGACAAGAATAGCAAGTGCCATAATCAGTGTAAGAAGCAACGTAACTATCATTAACATTATAAAATCTACCACTTGAAACCACAAGACCTCCTTTCGTATAAAAAATTTTAAAGCCAAGCGTTTCCGCCCAATAATGACACTTAACCATCATATCGGCCGTTGGTACAATCCAATCTTGATATCCATTAAGCCCGATTTCATTTACAGTAACTATCGATGAACTTACACCAAAATCAAATAGTGATAAAATCATACTTTGATTTCCTACATCTATCTTAAAACCACCATCTTTGAAAAATGATAGCACCCCAGCTGGCTTAACTTTAAACTCATTTATTTTTTCAATTTGCGTGAGGGTACGTTTATCATTCCAGTTAAATAATGCAGCAAAATCTCCTTCTTTTAAAAGATTGATTTGAACTGTCCGATACTTATTAGATATAGCGTCTATTTCCTTCATCGAAAACTCGTAAAACTTAGCGTTAAATTTATTGTACGTATCCTTGGATCTATAATTATAAACCCCATTTCGCGCCAAGTTAAAACCATAAGCTTGGTCTAATCCCGAATCAAGTATAAATGATTTAGTATAAAATCCCCATAATTCACACAATGTATTTATTGCATCGATACTATTTGCTCTTCTTAAATAAACAATATTATTAGTTTGACCGTAGTTCAAAACAAGTTTATACACGGGCTTGTTTAAACTTTTGTAATTTATTACTTCGTCAGGTGTTAAGCTTAGTGAAGTCAATGTCTTTATTAAATAATTCGCACAAAAATCCATGTTTTTATTTGCCTTTGCTTCTACTGATATTGGTATTTCCCAATTTTTACTATCTGCATCTAATGCTTTGGGTTCGCCACTATTTATTTTATAGTCTAATGCAGTTTGCATAGGCTCGTGAAGTATACCAATCATTTCACATACAGCTTTAACCTCACTGGTTTCATTTAATAATTGCTGCTTAATGTTAACTGCAAATAATCCGCCCTTCACCTCTACAGAAATCCCCTTTGCTTGCACAAAACTTGTGAGCTTACTAACAGATACTGTCGCTTTTAAAGTAACGCCCCATGCACCATCTGGCAATTGAATTTGATTAAGAACATTAAAAGACTGAATGTTCCCATTTGCAACCGAGGTAATTTGATCTATTACAACCTTGTCATTTAACATTTCGGTTTTAGAGGAAATAAAAGCTCCAAAGGCTTGTTCAATGGCAGACCTTAATGCAGATTGCTTTGCTTCATCCTGCGTTTTACCACTTCCCGTCACTGTGATAGAGACTACTTTATCAGATTCTTGTGCATACAAGAATGTACTGACAATAAACGAAAATAATACTAACGAAATCTTCATTTTTTTAATTCATTTACATGGTAAATTAGTCTAATATATTCATATTATTAATTCAAAAAAAGAATTATCAACTAATTCAAAATCATAGAAAGTTCAGTTTTGACTAAATTAACACTGTAAAATAACCAAAATTTTAAACAATTTAATATATGCTACTGTATTGACCCCCTAAATAGCTGGACATAATTGTTTAATCAATTAAGTCACTAAATTTAGGAAATATGTCAAAATCAAGAAGGAGTTTCTCGGCTTCAGAGAAACTGTCAATCATCAATGAAGCAGATCAGTTTGGTGTTACCCA
>CAMCAY010000054.1 GCA_945872815.1 Chitinophaga pinensis | reverse complement strand
ATAGTAAGACATACAGCCACTACTGTATAAATTTTTCCATTACTCCTCATGGTATCTGCCATTTCAATTTCATTTTGGGCATTGGCTGATACTGCGATTAACAATAACAAAATGAATGTCGCTAATTTATTCATTGATAATATTTTTATTCTTTATGTAGTCAATTCTGATTTTTAAACCAGCAATCCAAACTCCTAAAAGTGTCCAGCCAATTATTGCTGGATAAAACACCGCCCTCATGGCTCCATCCAAGTCTTTTCTATCGAGTGCAGGATTTCCCGTATCACTTCCTGGAGCTCCTGGATGCAAACTTCCAACAATACGAGGTATGATCCATATACTTGGAAACAACATTGCAAATGCAAATATGTTATACACCGCACTTATTCTGGCTCTTTTATCAATATCAGTAAATGATCCTCTTAAAACAAAGTAAGCGCCATATATCAATAATGCAATGGCTGCTCCAATTAATTTAGGCTCTTTCAAAACAGATCCCAATGATTGACGTTGATCAGTAATCCAGGTTACATTCACCCACAATATTCCTGTGAGGTACCCTAAAATTCCAAACAGAATTCCAATGTTTGCAAAACTTGATGCGATGATATCATTGCGAAAATCAAAACCTTTCAAGTATTTTATGCTATAGGCAAAACTCACTGAAAATAATATCATCATTCCAAACCACATGCAAACATGGAAGTAAAGATTCCTTATTGTTTCATTTAAAATTGGAAGGCGGGGGACGTCAAAAAGAAAACCGGCAATAATGGTGTAAACCAATAATAAAAAAGATGATATTTTCCACCAGTTTTTCTTCACTAATTATCAGTGTTTTAATTAAGTGGCGCAAAGTTATGGTAAACTGCTATATAGTTTTTAAAAACATAGATTTAATCTTTCCATAAATAAGGAAACAATACAACTGACAATACAAAAATCATTAAATCCAATGATAAAATCAGACCGGTCAGCTGAATAATTGCCCCTTCTCTGAAAACCTCCCCGAGTGCCACTTTGCTCAATCTCATTAATAACATAAGTTGAGGTAAAATAACGGGGAAGCCCAATATTGCCATCAAGGCAGCATTTTGCTGTGCTTTTGCCGCAATTGCACTCATTAATGTAAAAACAAGGCTGATGCCAATTCCTCCAATCATTGAAACCCCAATAAATAAAGGAATGCTGATGGTAGGATTACCTAAAAATAAAAAAAACAACATCAAACTAATTAAGCACATCAGCAACATCAAGATCACATTAAAAATTAACTTTGCTGTAATAAATTCAATTGGTGAGGCAATCGAATAAAAATATAACATTCTTCCCCTGCTTTCCTGTAAAAAACTTTTAGCAACAGCATTCACACAGACAAAAAGCTGAATAATCCAAAATAAACTATTCCATACTGAAACATCAGGAATTTCATTGAGTGTCAAGTAAATAACAAATATGGTTGATGCTATATATAAAAGAATGCCATACAATGTGTGCTTTTGTCTGAACTCTATTAAGATATCTTTTTTTATTAATGCAATTGTTTGGCTTTTCATCAATGCAAATTAAGAATATTAATACCCTAAAATTACGGATAATGCTTATTGTTCAAAAAAATGTTACATTAGACAATAAAATGACTACCTTGTGGACAACAATATTAAATATTATTATATTTATATTTGACAAATTTTTGAGCTTTATTTTATGTATGTTAACAATATAAATTTTCAATCCTTACAAATGTCAAAATTTACATTTCCATTACTTTCTCTTTTCCTTTTGATCAGTGTTGTTTCCTTTGGCCAAACAAACCAAAAAAGAAATTGCGGAACCATGAATCACTTGTCTGATCAATTAAGAAAAGATCCGGGACTTGCAGACAGAATGAATCAAATAGAGCAGCAGACTGCAAGGTTTGTCAACAGCAGAGTTTCCGGCACTTCAACAATTGTCATTCCTGTTGTGTTTCACATAGTGTATAAAACATCTGCTCAAAACATTTCAGATGCATTGTGTATTGCTCAATTGAATCAATTGAATCTTGACTTCGCAAAACTTAATAATGATACTGGAAACATACCATCCGTATTCAAAAGCTTAGCAACTAACACCAATATCCAATTTTGCTTGGCTCAAAGAGACCCAAATGGTCTTGCTACAACGGGTATCATTAGAAAATCAACATCAATTACTTCGTTCAGCACTGATGATAAAGTAAAATCTTCAACCACAGGAGGAGACAATGCCTGGTCATCATCCAGTTATTTGAACATCTGGGTTTGTAATTTAGGTGGCGGGGTTCTTGGATATGCTCAATTTCCAGGCGGTGCAACTTCTACAGATGGGGTTGTGTTATTATATTCTACTATAGGAAGTATGTCAACTCCTGGTACTGCTTCTCCTTACAATTTAGGTAGAACTGCTACCCATGAAGTTGGACATTGGTTAAACCTTCGACATATTTGGGGTGATGCATCTTGTGGAAGTGATTTAGTGGGGGATACTCCAACACAACAAACATCCAATTTCGGTTGCCCCTCATTCCCTCATGTTACTTGTTCTAATGGTTCCAATGGAGATATGTTTATGAATTACATGGATTATGTGGATGATGGCTGTATGAACATGTTCACTGTAGGTCAAACAACTAGAATGACTGCTTTGTTTGTTTCAGGAGGCTCTAGAGCATCCTTGTCAAGTTCTACAGGATGTCAGCCAGTAAGCAGTATTTGCGGCACTCCCGTAGGACTTAATGCTTCATCTATTACTTCAATTTCTGCAACACTTGGTTGGAACGCGGTTTCAGGAGCCCTTTCTTACAATGTGCAATACAGAGGAGTTGGTGACAGCACCTGGATTTCATTATCAAGCAATTCGAATAATATTTCTGTTAGTAACCTTACTGCTGCCAAAAATTATGAATTTCAAGTTAGAACTGTTTGTACTTCTGGAAATACAGCTTATTCTGCATCTGCAACTTTTACAACATTAGCACCCGTATCTTCTTGCATTAATGCTTATGAAGCAAATGAAACTTTGGGAGCAGCAGCATCTATTTCAAACAACGTAAATATCTCTTCAGGAATAGGATCAACAACAGATATCGATTACTTTAAATTTACAACTGCCGCAACCAGTAATCTAAATATTACACTAACCACCCTTCCTGCAGATTTTGATATTGTTTTGTATAATAGCGCTAGTACACAAATTGGAAGTTCTTCTGCTGCAAGTACCTCCAACGAATCAATTGTCTTATCCAATCAAGCAGCAGGAACATACTACATTAAAGTTTTTGGATACAACAGTGCATTTAACTCAAGTAATTGCTATACACTATATGCAGGTGTAACAAGCAATTCATTGTCAGTACCAGCAGCACCCACATCCATTTCCATTACACCCATTTCCACCAGCACGTGCGGTGCGAAAAAGTATAGGTACACTGCCCCTGTATTACCTAGTGCTACAAGTACCAATGCAGCTGCAACAGGTTACGTATGGTCTTTTACAGGAACACTGGGAGCGAACGCCACTATTGATTCAGGCACCATTAACTCAAGAATCATCATCGCTTCATTTACAAGTAATGCTGCAGCAGCAACTGGTGACAGTGTTAAACTATTTTATACTTCTTCTTCAGGAAATAGTTTACCCATTGCATCCAAACTTACCAATACAGTACTTTTAGTTCCTGCAGCACCAACCTCTATTAACATTACGACTATAACTACTAATATTTGTAACGCGAAAAAATATCGTTACAGAGCACCGGCTCTTACGAACGCTACTGCAACCACTTCTGCTGCGACCGGATACTCATGGTCATTCACCGGAACACTTGGTGCAAATGCAACCATTGATTCTGGAAATGTAAATTCTCAGGTTATAACGGTAACGTATACCAGCAACTTAGCTGCAAATACCGGAGACAGTGTTAGAGTTTTGTTTACTTCTGCTTGCGGTAACAGCGCTAATAAATCAGTAAAACTTACAAATGCACTACTTTCAATACCTGTAGCGCCAACCTCTATTATCATTACACCGATAACTACCAATATTTGTAATGCGAAAAAATATCGCTATAGCGCACCTGCTCTTTCTGCCGCTACAACAACTGCAACGGCTGCCACAGGTTATCTATGGTCTTTTAAAGGAACACTTGGGGCAAATGCAACAATTGATTCAGGAAATGTAAACTCTCAAGTTATAACTGTAACGTATACCAGCAATGTAGCCGCAAAAACCGGAGACAGTGTTAGAGTATTGTTTACTTCTGCTTGCGGTAACAGCGCCAACAAATCCCTTAAACTAACCAATACATTACTTACTCCACCAGCGGCACCATCTGGTATTACCGTTACTGCCCTTACCACCAATGTTTGTAACGCAAAAAGATATCGTTATAGTGCACCCGCATTAACAGCCGCTACAACAACTGCTATGGCAGCAACAGGTTATCTATGGTCATTTACCGGAAACTTAGGTGCTAACGCAAGCATTGATTCAGGAACTGTTACCTCTAGAGTAATAACTGTAAAATACACCAGTAACGTTGCAGCCGTAACAGGTGACAGTGTCAAAGTTTTGTTTACTTCAAAATGCGGAAATAGTGCAAACAAATCATTGAAGCTTACCAACACAAATCTTGTATTAACCACTGCACCTGCTTCAATCACCATTGCATTGGTAAAAGATTCTTGTGGAAACAGAGTTTACAGATATACTGCTCCAACACTTCCTGCCGCTACTGCAACGCTTCCAGCTGCAGCCGGTTATATATGGTCATTCGTTGGAAGCCTTTATTCTACAGCAACTATTGACTCAGGTAGTATCAATTCCAGAATCATAAAAATAAAGTACTCAAATAACAATGGAGCTACAACCGGAGATAGTGCAAAAGTTGCATTTACGTCACTATGCGGTAACAGCCCTTTCAAAAGCGTTAAACTCACCAATGTTGGTAAATCTTGTCGCTTGGCATCACCTAGAACATATACCGGCAATGGAGTTTCTGCAGAAAAAACAACTTCATTAATTTCAAAAGTCACCATTTATCCAAATCCATCCTCAAATGATTTCAATATCAATTTGCCTTATTTAAATGAGGAAAAAATTATCATTAAAGTATATGATATTCAGCACAGAATGATTAAAAATTTCAGAGGGATATCAAATCAATCGATTAAAATGGGATCTGACTTAAAACCAGGTATCTATGTAGTTGAAATAATTTCAGGATACAGCTCAACAAAAACAAGAATAATAAAACAATAAAACTGATAGACCATTTATAAATAAATGCTAAACAAAAAAACCGATTGATTCAATCGGTTTTTTTGTAAAACGGAATTTCCTCCATTGTAATGAATTGATTTTCTTTTCTAATAAATCCAATGGTTTGGTTTCCATTGGTAAGTATTAAAAAAGCAGATTGTATAACAGAATAATAAGACAAAGCCTGCTGAAGTACTTGATTCGTTAATTGAATATTCATTTCCTTGCACTCCACTATTATAAGGGGATTCATCAAGCTATCGTAAACAACGATATCGAATCTTTTTTTTAACCCGTTGAAAACTATTTGTTTTTCTACCGCAATTAAAGAAGCAGGATAATTTTTAACTCCTGTGAGGTAAATCAAAAAGTTCTGTCGTACCCATTCTTCCGGTGTTAATAAAAACCATCTCTTTCTTATAATACAAAAGACCTGTTCCTTATTGTTTTTTTTTCGAATTATTGGTTTTTTATCAGAATATATAATCTCTATCATAAACACTCATGTATGTATAAAAATAAAGAAAATTACAGTTTAAATCATTAATAGTAATGGTTGGCACAAGCCATACTCAAAAGTAATTGTGTATTTTTTTGTACATTTACAAATGAAAACAAAAGAAGAAATAGTTGCCAATTGGTTACCCCGCTATACAGGTGAGCAACTCAAAAATTTCGGTGAATATATCCTTCTCACCAATTTCTCAAATTATGTTAAGTTATTCGCTGAATGGAACAAAGTTGAAATAATTGGATTGGATCGTTCAATGCAATGTGCTACAGCGGATAATATAACTATCATCAATTTCGGCATGGGTAGTCCGGGTGCCGCTACAATCATGGATTTGCTTACAGCCATCAAACCTAAGTCTGTCCTATTTTTAGGCAAATGTGGCGGTTTAAAAAAGAGAAATAAAATTGGAGATTTAATTCTTCCTATTGCCGCCATCAGAGGAGAAGGAACCAGCAATGATTATTTCCCTCCTGAAGTACCTGCCTTACCCGCTTTTGCCTTACAAAAAGCCATATCAACCACCATTCGGGAACATGAGTGTGATTACTGGACAGGAGTTTGTTATACCACCAATAGAAGAGTGTGGGAACACGATGACACTTTCAAAGATTACCTCCAAAATATAAGAGCGTATGCAATTGATATGGAAACTGCTACCATTTTTACTGTAGGATTTTATAATAAAATTCCAACAGGCGCACTTTTACTGGTAAGTGATTCACCAATGGTACCCGAAGGCGTAAAAACGGAAGCAAGCGATCAGACAGTAACAGTTCAATTTGTAGAAAGACATTTAAAAATTGGCATTGCGTCCCTAAAGCAATTGATAAACAACGGAGTTACAGTAAGACACCTTAAGTTTTAATATTCAGGAGTCGGTCATCTGTTAGTATAGATAAAATTTAATTGTTTAATTAAATAATTAAACAACGGTTATAGTGTAACATCTATTAATTACACATGAATCCAATCATTGAAATTTCAAACCTTTCAGTTAAACTTAATAAAGAAGATTCAACATTTGATGCTGTAAAAGACATCTCTTTTTCAATTCCTGAAAATCATATTACTGCGATTGTAGGTGAAAGTGGTTCAGGGAAAACCTTAACAGCTTATAGCATTTTAAAATTACTTCCCAAAAAAACTACTGTTGAGGGTAATGTTATTTTTTATACTGAATCAAATAACAAAACTGACTTGCTTCAGCTTTCAGAAAAAGATATTATTCCAATTAGAGGAAAAAAAATCAGCATGATTTTCCAAGAGCCTATGACAGCGCTAAATCCTATTATTAAATGCGGACATCAGGTCATGGATGTAATATTAACCCATCAAAAAATAAATAAGAAAGAAGCAAAAGAAAAAACAATTCAACTTTTTAAACAAACAGAATTAACAGATGCTGAGAGTATATTTCAAAAATACCCTCACGAAATAAGCGGAGGGCAAAAACAAAGAGTGTTGATTGCCATGGCTATTTGTTGCAATCCTCAATTGCTTATTGCAGATGAACCAACCACTGCTCTCGATGTACGTGTACAACACAGCATCATGAATTTACTGAAAAATATGCAGCAACAAAATAAGATGTCTGTATTATTAATTACCCATGACCTCGGTTTAGCAGCTGATTTTGCGGATAATATAATAGTTATGAGAAAAGGAGAAATAATAGAAAAAGGTTCTCCCGATAAAATATTCAATCATCCTGAACACGCTTATACAAAAGCTTTATTAGCATGCAGACCCAATCCAAGCAGCAAAGGATTTCCCTTGCCCGTTTTTGAAGATTTTAGAATAAAGAATATTGAAATACATCAACCGTTTATTAAAAATAATCTTGACAACACCGAAAACAAAAATCAAGAAATACTGACAGTAAAAGATTTGAAAGTATACTTCCCTTCCAAAAAAAATATCTGGGGAAAATCCACTTCTTATTACAAAGCAATTGATGACATCAGCTTTGATGTATACCAAAATGAAACCATCGGAATAGTTGGTGAAAGCGGATGTGGGAAAACAACACTTGCGAGAACAATTTTACAATTAATTGAACCTACAGAAGGTGAAATTATTTTTCAGGGAAAGAATATATTTCATAAAAATGAAAACAACAAACTCCGAAAGGAACTTCAAATTGTTTTTCAGGATCCCTACGGATCACTTAATCCCTTACTTTCAATTGGAGAAGCCATTGCAGAACCTCTTCAAACATTTGATTTGATTAAACATCGACATAAAAGAAAAGAAAAGGTAGTTGATCTGTTGAAAATGGTTGGTCTTCAATCTGACGATTACAATAAATTTCCTCATCAATTCAGTGGCGGTCAACGTCAAAGAATCTGCATAGCCAGAGCAATGGCAATAGAACCTAGCTTAATGATATTTGATGAAAGCGTTTCTGCACTAGATGTAAATATTCAAGCTCAGATACTTAATCTGATCAACGATTTGAAATCTTCTCATCAATTTACTTCAATTTTTATTTCTCACGATTTATCGGTTGTACATTACCTCAGTGACAGAGTTCTTGTTATGAAAAATGGAAAAATAGTGGAACATGGAAATGCAAGTGATATCATTTTACATCCCAAACACCCCTACACAAAAGAACTGATCGATGCAATGCCTGGTAAAATGTTCAGAAAATAAAGGCAGTTACATTTAATTAATGTCATATTAATAATATTTATTTCAACTAAAATGTATTAAATATTAACAAGATCAAGCGTTCACAGTTAGTATTTTTGCATTAACTTTGCACTCTCAAAATCATGCCGTAACATGATATGTGCCTTTTTAATTGTAGAGGGCTTCTTATTTTGATTGAATTTCCTTCATTCATACGGCAGTTGATAATTAACCAAAAAAATAAATTGAATGAAATTATCCCAGTTCCGTTTCGACTTGCCGCTTAATTTGATTGCACAAAACCCGACTAAAAAAAGAGAAGAAAGTCGTTTGATGGTAATTCACCGAAAAACAGGTGAAATTGAAAACAGACAATTTTCAGACATCATGGAGTACTTTGATGACAAAGATGTTTTTGTTGTCAACAATACAAAGGTTTTTCCAGCCAGGATGTATGGCCGTAAAGAAAAAACGGGTGCTAAAATTGAAGTGTTTCTGCTTAGAGAATTAAATAAAGCCAATAAACTATGGGATGTTATTGTGGACCCGGCAAGAAAAATAAGGGTTGGTAACAAACTGTATTTCGGCGAAAATGATGAATTGGTAGCAGAAGTAATTGACAACACTACAAGCAGAGGAAGAACCATTCGTTTTCTTTGGGAAGATTCAGACGACGCCTTTAAAGAAATGCTTGAAATAATGGGAGAAACTCCATTACCAAAATATATCAAACGCAAACCCGAACAAGAAGACAAAGAAAGATACCAAACAGTTTATGCGAAGTATGAAGGAGCAGTAGCTGCTCCAACTGCCGGCTTGCATTTCAGCAAAGAGCTCATTAAACGATTGGAAATACAGGGAATTAGATTCGCAGAAGTTACACTGCATACAGGATTGGGTACTTTTCGACCTATTGAAGTAGAAGATCTAAGCAAACATAAAATGGATGCAGAGTATTACAAAATTGATGAAACAGCCTGCGAAATTGTAAACAAAGCAAGAGAAAGAAACAGTAGAATCTGCTCAATTGGTACAACTACTATGAGAGCAATGGAAACTTCCTATACTGCTCAAAAATTATTAAAGCCCTCTGAAGGTTGGACAAATCATTTTATTCATCCTCCTTATGACTTTAATATCGCAGACTCATTGGTAACCAATTTTCATTTACCAAAAACAAGTTTGTTTATTATGGCATGTGCGTTTGCCGGTTATGATTTGATGATTGAAGCTTATCAAAAAGCGATTAAAGACAAATATCGTTTCTTCAGTTATGGTGATGCTATGCTGATTATATAATTTTCAATTTGGTTCAGTTAAAACTAAATCATTTTCAAAGGTCGGTTTGTTCCGACCTTTTTCTTTTTTACAATGTAGTCAAAAATAGTTAGTAAAATCTGATAGAATATAGATTAGATAAGGGATTCAAACAATCAAACGAAGCAATTTTATTGAAGTAACAAATAGTTGTACTTTTTTAAAGCGTCACCGAAAATCTATCACCTAACGTTTTCAAATCATACACAACATCCTGTAACAACTCAATTCCGTTGATTTTTCTCTCCGATTCAAATTCTCTTTCAGGATCACCTGGTATGATTACCTTTTGATTGATATTTGTAGATTCTGCATTTCGAAATCTATGTATCCACTGGTCCATATTTTTTTTAAAATCATCAGCCGAACCAAATGCATCAATCCTCATTGCTCCGAAAAAATGTCCGATACCTTTACCAGGTTGATTTTCAGGCATTGGAATGTAGGCAGGAAAAGGTGGAACCCATGGACCAAAATTTGCCCCGCTGAGCACTCCGGAAAATATATCAACAATTGAACCCATCATATATCCTTTATGACTGCTATGCTCTCTGTCACTGCCCAAAGGAAGCAAGGCTCCTCCTTTTTTTAATTCAAATGCGTCATTACTTGGTTTCCCCTCTTTATCCTGAATCCATCCATCGGGAACAGGCTCATTTTTTCTTTGCAAAATTTCTAACTTGCCGTTAGCAGCAGTGGTGGTTGCAAAATCAGCAACGAATGGAAACTCAGCCCCGGCAGGAATTGCCACCGATATTGGATTGGTACCCAACATTTTTTCTTTGGAAAATGTTGGAGCGACAATAGCAGAAGCATTTGTCATGGCTATACCAATCATATCATGGGATAAAGCCATCATCGAGTATTGTCCGGCGATACCAAAATGATTGCTATTTTGAACAGAAACCCATCCGGTTCCAACTTCTTTTGCTTTTTTTATGGCAAGGTTCATAGAAATTGGAGCTACTACCAATCCAAGCCCACTGTCCCCGTCTACAACTCCTGTACTGGGCGTTTCATGAATAATATTAATGTTGGGTTTTACATTTACTCTGTTTGCATCCCACAATCGGACATAGCCACTGAGCCTGGCTACTCCATGACTATCCACTCCTCTTAAATCTGCACTTAAAAGATTAGTGGTTGCCATTTCAGCATCCGTTTCATTACACCCCATTTTAATGAATATTTCCTTTGTGAAAGCCATTAATTGCTGATAAGTGAATTTATTTTCCATTCTACGAAGATAACACAGCAAAAATTCAGTCTTCGGTTATCACTCAAAAAAATCATTTTTCTTACCTTTGCTTTCCTCTAAACAAATCTATTATGGGAAGGATATTTGAAGTACGTAAAAGTGCCATGTTTGCTCGCTGGGATAAAATGGCCAAAAATTTTACCCGTATCGGTAAAGAAATTGCTATTGCCGTAAAAAATGGTGGCCCCGATCCTGATAACAACCCAGCATTGAGAAGATGTTATATCAATGCAAAGTCTTGCAATATGCCCAAAGACCGTGTGGAAGCAGCTATCAAACGTGCGATGGGAAAAGACACAACCAATTATGACGAACTCGTTTACGAAGGATATGCTCCTCATGGTGTAGCTGTGATGGTTGAAACTGCTACGGACAACCCTACCAGAACAGTAGCAAATGTCAGAATGCATTTCACAAAAGGTGGTGGTACTCTTGGAACAAGTGGAAGTGTAGCATTCACTTTCAACAGAATGGGGGAATTCAAAATAAAAAATGCCAGCCTGAATATTGAAGACCTTGAGCTTGAACTCATAGATTTTGGATTGGAAGAAATCGGTGAAGACAGTGAAGGAAATATCATTATCCGAACTGCTTTCAATGAATTTGGAAATATGAGTAAAGCCCTAGAGGAGAAAGGAATTGAAGTACTAACGGCAGAGCTTACACGAATACCTGCTAATACAGTTGAATTAGGTGAAGATGAAGCACAGGAAGTTTTAAAAATGGTAGACAAACTTGAACAAGATGATGATGTTCAAAAAGTTTATCACAACTTAAAGTAAGTCACCGCAATTATTCAGCTAGCATATCCTTTACTACCCTGATTACATCTTCCGTATTGGGTTTTGAAAAATAATCACCATCACTTCCATAGCTGGGGCGGTGTGCTTTTGCAGTCAATGTCCTTGGCGCTACATCCATAAGGCGATAACCTCTTTGCTCTTCTATGACTTTATTGTACATGTATGCAGCTGCACCTCCGGGAACATCTTCATCAATAAATAATATTCTATTGGTTTTCTGTAATGACTTTAATATTCCGTGGTGAATATCAAAAGGAAGTAAAGTCTGTACATCCATCACCTCACAAGAAATTCCCAATAAATCAAGTTTCTCTGCAGCTTCTTGTACAATACGCAAAGTGGAGCCGTAACTAACCAAAGTAATGTCTTCTCCTTCTTTTAATACTTCAGGTACACCCAAAGGAACGGTGAATGACAATAAATTACTGGGGAGTTTTTCTTTTAAACGATATCCATTCAAACATTCAATCACTAATCCGGGATCATTTGATTGCAGAAGCGTATTATACATACCAACTGCCTGTGTCATATTTCTGGGAACACAAACATACATTCCTCTGAGTGCATTGATAATCATTCCCATTGGAGAACCGCTGTGCCAGATGCCTTCCAAACGATGTCCGCGTGTACGAACAATAATTGGACAACTTTGCTGACCTGCTGTTCTGAAATGTGTAGTTGCAACATCATCACTTAAAGGCTGCAAACCATATAAAAGGTAATCAAGGTATTGTATTTCTGCAATAGGCCTCAGTCCTCTCAATGCCATTCCTATACCCTGCCCCATGATAGTTAATTCTCTTATTCCTGTATCGAAAATTCTTTCAATACCATATTTTTCTTGCAATCCGCTAAATCCCTGGTTCACATCACCAATACTTCCCAAATCTTCCCCAAATGCTGCAACTCGGGAATTGTTGGCAAATAATTCATCGAAATAATTATTCAAGATTTCATATCCGTTCAACAATGTTGAAGTGGAAGAATATTTCGCAGGTACAGGTGTAACTTTAATTGCTGACTTAGGTCCTTCATTATACAAATAGGAATCAAAAATGGATTCACTATTCGATTTAAGTGAATGATAAAAATTAGTCAATTCAACTACCTTATTTGAACCAGTGGTATTTAATACATCCAATGCTGAAGCCAGTGCTTTCAATACATCTCTGCGCATGGGTTCACGATTAGCCTTAAGCTCCTGTATGAGTAAAGAAATTTCTGGATTTAATGTTGAAACTGCTTCTAAATGATTGCATGCATTGTTTACCAGTTCTTTCAAAGGTTGATGGTACTTTTCCCATGCAAGTTGTTTACTTTCCTTTACAAATTGAATAGCATTTTGTTCTATTTCATCCAATTCAGATGCTTCAGCTAATGCATTTTCCAAAAGCCATTTTCTCATCTGTTTTATACAATCCCATTCCTTCTCCCAGTTGAGTCTTTCTTTGCTTTTATAACGCTCATGGCTACCCGAAGTTGAATGTCCCTGAGGTTGCGTTATTTCTTCGATGTGAAATAATGCAGGTGTATGAGTCACTCTTATTTTTTCTATCGCTTTTTCCAAAACTTGGCACATACCCGCATAATCCCATCCTTTCAGTCTGTAAATGTCAATTCCGTTTGTATTTTCATTTTTTTCAAAACCGGCAAGTGCTTCAGATATAGACCCCTTAGTGGTTTGATATTTTTTAGGAACAGAAATTCCATATCCGTTATCCCAAACAAAAACAGCCAAAGGCACTTGCAATACACCGGCCGCATTCATCGTTTCCCAAAATTGTCCTTCACTGGTGGATGCATCACCAATGGTACAAAAGCAAATTTCATTACCATTGTTGCTTAATGATTTCAATTCCTTCAATTCAGGAACATTTCTGAACATTTTGGAAGCAAAAGCCAATCCCAACCCTCTTACCATTTGCCCGGCTGTAGGTGCTATATCGCTAGAAACATTTTTTAAATCAGCAAGATTCAACCAGTTGCCATTATCATCTACAAATTTTGTTGCAAAGTGGGCATTCATTTGACGGCCAGCACTGAAGGGATCATTATTCACATCCGAGTCCGCATATAACTGTGAAAAAAATTGATCCACGGTAGCCAGTCCACTAGCGAACATGAAGGTTTGGTCTC
>CAMCAY010000053.1 GCA_945872815.1 Chitinophaga pinensis | reverse complement strand
GAGAAGCTACTAAAAAATGGACAATGCCTATCCATAACTGGGGGCTTATCCTAAATCAGTTCTTAACTATATTTGAAAATAGGGTTCGACTTTAGCAAAAGTCAAACCCCAATATTTTTTAACTTACACAGTTTAAGGGATAGTGTCTAAATTATTTTTAAGCTACCAACCTAAAAGCCTCTGCATACATACAGAGGCTTTTGAATTTATTTAAGGTCAATTTATAATTTAATTACTTTCGACCTTATGTATTTTCCACCTTGTTTACATTCTATAATATAAACTCCCGACAAAAGATATTTTCCGAATCTTAGTTCTTCACTTTTTCCAATAGTATAAAAACTAGTTATTTTACCCTGCATATTAATTATGTTGACTGATATTTTTTCATCAGATCCAGAGATTGCTTTTATATTAAATTCATAACCTGAAGGATTAGGCGTTATCAAAACTTTCAATTCTGAAGAATTTTCTAGTGCCACTTTCTGCTTTTGTAATCCGGCAAACAAACATGCATTTGTGTTTAATTTTAATGTCTTTTTTAACCCTAGACATCCATTATTCGCTTGCGCACGTATCGTATCTGAAGCAGTGCTATAAAGATAACGTACCCTAATTTTCAATCCGTTGCTACCACTGTCTAATATTGCGCCATAAGGCAATGTCCATAAATAATTCAACGCACCTTGAACCGAAGAAGTTGAATATAAAACCGAATTTGCCGTTCCCACAAATGGACAAATATTCACAATTCCGCTTATTGATAAAGGAGCAGATAATATCGGCAAAACTGCAGCTGTAATTTTTGTTCGCAGATTAGAAATACAACCATTAATCATATCTCTCGAAGACACATAATAAGTATTTGAAGAAAAAATATTATACAGACTTAAAAAATCCGAATTTGTTTTAACTGGAATCCCGCCTGTTGGAACACTATACCAATCCATAGCATATTCAGCATTTCCCATCACTCTTAATACGATGTCACCCGAGCCGCATCTTACATTAGATCCGAGAGAAATGGGTGGAGTGGGTATTGAATAAACAGATGATTTAGCCAATGACCTTGTAACAGAAACACAACCTGTATTAATATATTTTGACTCAACATAATACACCATTGAATTTGATATAATAGGAGTGTTAAAGATTGTTGATGTAGATATTGACAATCCACCTGAAGATCCGGTATACCAATCATACACTACATTAGTTGATGGTGAAACAATACCCAATGTAACGGAACCTGGCCCACATGTTGAATTAGAATATACGACCGGAGCGGCTGGTCTTTGATTAATCACAACCACTACCGGTTTTTTTTCTACAGAAATGCAACCTGAAATATTATTAAAATTAGCTGCCCAAAAAGTAGTTGTATTTTGAATTGATGCAGTGGTATAATTGCTGACGCCAATTGATGAGGCACTATTTAGTAAGATATTACCAATAGAATCTGCATACCATCTTACATAGTGACCTGAAGCTGACATTGCTGTAATACTTGCAATTTCACCTGAACATTTTAAAGCCCCAACTACAATGCTTATTTTCACAGGAATGGGATTTATTTTTGCAATAATCGCTTTTCTATTATTAGATTCACAACCATTCATAGCTTTCGAAGCTGCGTAAAAAGTAGTACTATTTGCAATGATTGGTGTCCTGAACATCATACCAGAGTCGAGTAAATTACCTGCAGTAGATTGATTATACCAAATTACTTTTGTACCAAACGGAGAATAAGCTTTCAAAGAAACCTGACCTGCACCACATATTGAACTATCATTTCCAATTGGTGAATCGGGTAGCGATAATATTAATATAAAACAGGGAGTTCTTTGTGAGCTCACACAACCATTTATCTTATTTCTTTTATTCAACCAATAAGTTGTATTTGTTGTCAATATTGAAGTTTGGAAGAAAGAAGCAGAAGTGAATTTATCTGATGAATTTGAAAAAAAATACCAATCAATTGTTTCATTTGAATCTACTGGAATCTGAATATTAACAGCCCCTTCACCACATCTAGAATAAGGAAAAATACTATCAATAGTTGGCAAACCATAAACGGTCAATTTGCAAATTTTGGATATAATTTCAGTTGAACATAATGATGTGATTATACATCTGTATAAATTAAAGTTCATTGAAAAGCTGGCAATTGTAATATTCAAAACACTGTCATTCTCTCCAATAATATTCTGAAAATGATGTCCGCCATCTGTACTGATTTGCCATTGGAATTGAACATCTGTTCCGCGGACAGTGACACTAAAATTACCTGAGCTTCCATCACACAAATTTAAACTGTCGGGCTGTATAATAATTTCAGGGGGTAAGCAAGATAATGGAGGCAATATTTTTGTAACTATAAATGAAACATCATGCTTCATATTTTCATTGTCAGAAAGTGATGACTTTATTTTAATTATTGCAGTATCAACAAAATGAATATCATCTAGAAACCATCCTTTTGAAAAATTAGTTTCATCAGATGCGAATCTGAATCTAATTTTTACAGAATTCCCTACAAAATCAGACAAATCAATTATAGTATTCACAAAACCATTGCTGTTTCCTGAAAAAGCATTCCGTCCAGCCAAAGGATTTCCGCAAGTATTTATTTTACCATTGTAATAACCTGAGATAATTGAGTTACCTAAATCAGTCCAAGTGAAACCGCTGTCGATACTTATTTCCACTACTCCCCCATCCCAATTCATTTCTGATTGTATATAACTTTGAAATGAGAAAAATGCTGATGAAGAAACCGGCAATAAAAAATTGCTATTGCTAAAAATACTTTGGTCAGAAATATATCCGTAATTTTTACAAAATAAAGAATAGGGATGACTATAACTTTCTTCGGAAGAAACTATCCACGAGAAAGGATCAACTGTAGCATGATCCCAAATATCAGAAATGCTATTGTCAAAAACTGTGTCGTGTATATAATCTATTGGAGCAAAATATGCATCTCTTTTAATTTTAATTATAAAAGGATATGTTTGAATTTCACCTGCTTGTTGATTGACTAAAAAACTAACTACTCTTGAGATACTATCAAATACTCCTCCGCTAATATAATCCGCATTAGTAGGCAAAGTATCCCGAATTACAAAGTTGACTATATCAAAACATTCACTTGCTTTTACTTCGTTATAATACGTTATAATTCTTCCTTCATGTTGTTCAGAAACATTTTGCCTTAAGTTCAACTTCAAGCCAAAATCACTCAAATAGTCCTCTATTTGATCTTTTGTACTGTTGGAAGAACCTTGTTTGGCATATTTACCCATCCCTCTTCCGGCAAATGCACTCCAAATAGCACAACTATATTTAGCATTAAAGAAAATGGTATCTGCTTTTAAAATAGCATTTCTGGCATCTATAAAGCCTGGTCTGCAAGGCTGCAGTCTCATTCCTTCTATGACCAGTTTTAATGCTATTGTATTTCCACCCACGACTGAAGGATCAAATATATTTGTATTGATTCCTTCCAATGAAATCAAATTCCAAGTCATATCCCATAAAGTAGCACACCATATTTCTCCAATTTTATGAACTTCACCACCTGTTGCAGCCATTTTACCATAGGTTAATGGGTTAATTGTTTTATCGGTGCTATAAGGATAACTTCGAATACCCCTTCCAGTTATAGATTGCCCCAATACATAAGTTCCCAATGGTCGTGGCAGTGCTCCATCTTGAACATTTGATGCAGTCCAATTAGTTGTCATCATTAATGAAAAATAATCACTCCAGCCCTCGCCTGCTTGCTCTGCATTGCTTAAGCATGAAGAATTTAAAGGCCCCCCAGTAAGACGATTACTAATACCATGTGCATATTCATGAACAATGATCCCATTGTCCAAATCTGCATCTCTAAATGGAATAGTAGCATTAAACAAATACATTTGCATCCTAGGAGGATAGCCATCGACCGGAGTAGTGAAATTTGCATTGTTGAATCTGCCTGCATCCTGAGCATCTGCAATCACTCCATCATTCCCGATACCACCCATTCCCCAATTGTTGAATTGAAAATTTCCCGAAGCTTCATCAAAGCCATATTGATATAACAAGTCATGCATTAGATTGTTCCAATAAAACAAGTTTGTAATTGCAAATTGTTGGGTATTGAAATTAACCGGCGATTCAGTGAAATCAGGAAATAAATTAAAATTCAAAACTGGGGAAGTTGTTAATGATAAAGCAGCTTTCCCTAAAGTTGAATTATTATAATCCCTGTCTTCTTGCGCCCATACATTATTTCCCTTGGAACTATCGTGTATTGATATGCCATCATAATGCCATTTAAAAAGGGTATCATTAGGAATACTAATTTGCCAAGGATTATTAACGATATTAAATACTCCGGTTAGATGTCCCACACTTTCAAATGGATAAGGTATTACTCTGTAGTTTGCGTTAAAATAGTTAGATAAAGGCTGAGTAAGTTCACCATTGTTATTGGATACTTCCGCTAAAGGGGCCAAGTTAACAGCATAATTTCCCACATCAACATCTGAATTTTCATACACTGTATAATTATTTTTATCCAATACAATATTATCATAAGCATCAACTCTAATCAACAAATGATCTGATGTGTTAATTGGAGCAAGTTCAACCTGCCATGCTAATTTGATGAATGTATTATTTACAGGGACCCATATTAGTTCGCAAGTTATATCCTGATAAGAAACACCCATTGTTCCTAAATTATAGGCATTAATTGCTGATTTATTGAAGTTCAAATTTTGATAAGCAAAAATAGACTGATCATTCAAAGCAGTCAATACAGCTCTTTCCGGCTTAATTAGATACGAATCCCTAGAATCTGCATCCTTACTATCAATTTTAAAATAATTATCTGCAACTGATATTAAACTGTCCCCTTTGAATGCTAGTACTTTCATACAGGAAAAAACAGGCAAATCCTGGAATCTCTGTTGCAAATGAATCATAGTAATACCTGTGGAAGCAACTTCGTAAAAGTCGGCAATTTGATTAACATCAAACACCTCGTCACTCTTAAATATTTCAAACTTATTCTTTTGAATTAATTGAACTGCTTTAGAATTTTCTTTTGTCTGAGCATTTATGCTATTCGTTAAAAAAAAGAATACAATTGTGTTTATCAAAAACTTTAAAATAAGGCTATTGCATGCAGTATCAATGATACAATTTTTCTTCATTTTTAAATAGAGTTGTGGATTAATTAAGAATCAGTCAGACTGATACATTTCAATCACAAAACTATTTTACAAAATGTGTAGGCATAAAAAAAATCCATGAAGAATATTCATGGATACAGAAGATTATTCAACTTTTATTTAACTATTTTTTTCTGTCAGTTGTGACTTTAAGCGAGAGATGGTATTATTGGCCTCAATTAATTTTAATTTTAGCGCATGAATTTCAGGTTGAGTTATTTTTAAAAGTTCTTCCGTTTCTTCATTACTTTTCTGTAACAAAATAATATCTTCATCCATAACTTTAATTAGTGCATTTGATTGTTCTAATTTTCTTCCAAGTTCGGCTTCCACAGATTCTTTCATTTTAAATGCCAGTGCACTTTCTTTCCTCAGTGTTTCTTTAATAAGCTTTTCACTTTCTAACAAACCTTCAGTACTTTTCTGATTTTTTTTAAGTTTAAAATAAGAAACAGAACGAATAATCCATGCAGAAACGAATCCAAACAAGAATGAAACCAATATGAAAATAAATTCCTGTGACAAGTAAATTAATTTTTGCAAAAATATTTGATTTCATACGATTAATTAATTTTGTTCTACCCTTTTTTAATAATTTATTTTTTTGATAAGGTCTTCGACAGCCAAATGATCGATATGCTCAAAATTCTATCGACATTTACCCTATTTTTGCTCAAATGATAATAAAATCAATATTTTAGACTTATGAAGAAATCGTTGAAAAGGAAATCTTTTCAAAATAATACTTCAAAATCAAATTGATATATTTTAAATTAATTAAAGATGATAAAAAAGCTGTGCTATTTCATTGTGTTATTAAGCATCTCAATTAAATCTTTTGCTGATGAAGGAATGTGGCTGCCTCAATTGTTGCAAACACTGAATGAAAAAGAAATGAGAAAAATGGGGTTGAAACTAAAAGCCTCGGATATTTACAGTATCAATAAAAGCAGTTTAAAAGATGCCATAGTTAGTCTTGGTGGTTTCTGTACAGCAGAAGTAATTTCAGACCAAGGTCTTATTCTTACGAATCATCATTGCGGTTTTGATGCCATTCAAAATCATTCGTCTGTTGAAAACAATTATATCCAAAACGGATTTTGGGCATACAAAAAAGAACAAGAGTTACGAAATCCCGGACTTTTTGTTTCTTTTATCATCAGTATTGAAGAAGTTACTAACAGCGTATTGAACAATGTCCAACCCAACATTACTGAAAAAGAACGTCAAGCAATAATAGAGAAAAATATTGCTCAAATTAAAAAAGAATACAAAAAAGAAACATATCAAGACATTGTCATCAGGCCTTTTTTTGAAGGAAACAAGTATTTTCTTTTTATAACTGAAACATATAAAGATGTAAGATTGGTGGGAGCACCGCCATCTTCCATTGGGAATTTTGGTAAAGATTCTGATAATTGGATGTGGCCAAGGCATACCGGAGATTTCTCAATGTTCAGAATTTATGCTGACAAGAATAATAAACCCGCGGAATATTCACCCGAGAACGTACCATATATCCCAAAACGATCTTTGAAAATATCATTAAAGGGAATGAAAGAAGGAGATTTTACTATGGTATTTGGCTTCCCAGGGAGAACAAATGAATACTTAAGTTCTTATGCTATTGAGCAAATTAAAAACATCAGTGATCCTGCAAAAATCCAAATCAGACATGAGATTTTAAGTATCATGAAAAACTTCATGATCAAAGATGAAACAATCAAAATTCAATATGCAGCAAAATATGCCAATATAGAAAATGCATATAAAAAATGGCAAGGTGAAGTAATGGGTTTGAACAAATCAAATGCTTTACTGAAAAAAATAAAATTAGAAAATATTTTTACAGAAAAAATTCAATCCAATCCTGATTGGCAAAATAAATATGGAACTGTTTTACAGGATTTATCAAATGCCTATAAAAATATAGAACCCTATTCAATTGCAAGGGACTGCTACAATGAAATTATTCCAAGAATAGAAACATTCAACATTGCAGGTGTGTTAAACAATTGGATTCAAACCATTTCAAAAGACAGCTCTTCTAAAAGTCAAATCAATGAAAAAACAATTGCAAAACTTGAAGACATATTCAAAGAATTTAGCCCAGAGGTTGATAGACAATTATTTGAAAGGTTATTAAGCATCTATTTAAAAAATAATGGAAAAGAAAATATCTCTCCTTTATTACTGGAATTATTAAAAACAAAGGACATTCAAGTTTTAACAAATGAAATCTATAAAAGTACCAATCTATATTCCTTAGAAAATATAAAAACAATCCTTTCCAATAATACTAAAAATGCGATTGAAATTATTAAAAATGATGACTTGTTTAAACTATATTCCGACATCTCTGAAACATTTAACAATAATGTAGCTGCAACTGTTACTATGCTTCAGAATGTGATCAATAAACAACAAAGGAAATACATGGAGGCTCAGATGGAAATCTTTAAAGAAAAAAAATTCTATCCTGATGCGAACAGCACATTAAGAGTTGCTTATGGAAATGTAAAAGGATATAAACCCAAAGATGGAGTTAAATATAATTTCTACACCTATATGGATGGAATAATGGAGAAATACAAACCGAATGATTACGAATTTGATGTGCCGCAAAAATTAATTGATTTATACAAGGCCAAAGATTTTGGAAGATATGCTGTAAATGGCAGACAACCTGTTTGCTTTATCGCTTCCAATCATACAACTGGAGGAAACTCCGGCAGTCCAGCATTAAACGCTGATGGAAATCTTGTTGGATTGAATTTCGACAGAGTATGGGAAGGCACGATGAGTGATATCTATTATGACCCTTCAATTTGCAGAAACATCATGGTTGATATTCGATACGTTCTTTTTATCATTGATAAATTCGCTGAAGCTAAAAACCTGATCAACGAAATGAGCATTATTAATTAGTCAAGAATATTTCTTTTAATTATTACCAAATACTTTTTTCAAAATATCGGTAACCTGCGCAGCTGGATTTTTTCTAATTTTCTTTTCTTCTTCTGCTATTGAATAATATAATCCATTCATTGCTTTTTCAGTAACATAAGCGGATAAATCAGTATTGATATTTTGATGTAAATACTTGTTATAGTTTGTAAAAATATCCTTCCAGTATTTCGTTGCATCTACTTTTTTTAAGGAAGTTTCAATTATCGGACGAATTTTTTCGGTCAATTCTATTTGTGTATTAATTTTCAAATAATTTGTCGCAGCAGTATCGCTTCCTTTTAAAATTCTAAATCCATCCGCTATTGTTATTTTTTTTACAGCATCCATAAATACACTTCCAACATTTGCTGAAGCATCTTCAGCAGCACGGTTCATTGAGAGAATGGCTTTATCAACCTGCGCCCCCATGCCCATTTTTCTTAGAGTTGAGACCATCTTATTTGTTTCAGGAGGCATTACTATTTTTATTGCCTCATTTCCAAAAAAGCCATTTAGACTACTTAAGCTTCGAGAACTATTTTGTGTGCCTATTGTAAGTGCCTCTTTTAAGCCATTAATTATTTCTTCATTACTGAGAACAGCAGTGCTCTTATTTCCAGAAATAACTTTGGAAATTTCTGTTGTAACATTTGATTTTTTTTCCTGATTGATTGCAGCATTCACCTTGTTTAAAATACCCTGTGAAAAAGAATGCGATAAATTAAAAAACATAAGCGCAAGAAGAAAAGTACTTTTTATCATTTTTTATTTATGAAGTTACAAATCAATATTAAGAATCAAACCCCCTCCCCCTCCAGACATTATTTAAATATTGTTAAATTGCAACAATATCCAACAAAATCAAATACAAAACAAACAATTTAAATTTAGCTGATAAAAATTTGATTTTATTTATTACTTTTCAAAAGAATAGTTTTATTTGATTTACCAACCCATAAACTCATTTGGTTAATTTTACAAACAATTGACTATTCTATAACAGAGAAAAAAATAAGATGAAGATAAATATAGGCATACTCATAGCTTTTTCATTTTGCTCTTGCAATAGTGACAAAAACTCCGACCATGATCCCGATATTGTAGTACCGCATATAGGGATTGAAGCACCAGTCAATTTACAATTCAGCGTCATCAGTCAGTATGCTCATGATACAAGTGCTTATACTCAAGGACTCGAATTTTATAATAACACTTTGTATGAAGGAACCGGTGATTTTGAAACTTCCTCTTTGAGAATCACTGATTTTAAAACAGGTAATGTAACCAGGAAACATTTGATGGGAAGTAATGAGATATTTGGGGAAGGGATTACTTTTTTAAATAACAAAATTTACCAACTAACTTGGCAGAATCACTTAGTGTATGTATATGACGCTAAAAATATTGACAAACCCATTAAAACCCTTAACTGGCCTTATGAAGGATGGGGATTGACGCACGATTCAAGTAATTTAATTGTAAGCGATGGCTCATCCAATATTTATTTTGTAGAGCCCGAAACTTTTAAAGTGAAAAATACCATCTCAGTAAAAGATGATCAAGGGCCGGTTGGCATGCTCAATGAGTTGGAATATGTAAATGGCAGCATATATGCCAATGTTTATCAAACCAATTTAATAGTAAAAATCAATGCAGAAAGCGGACATGTAATTGGTCGAATCTCATTAGAAGGATTATTGCAGGAAAAAGATATTGTGCCCAACAGAACAGATGTGTTGAATGGAATAGCGTACAATGAAGCAACAAAGAATTTTTTAATTACTGGAAAGAGATGGCCAAAAATGTTTGAAATAAAAATAAATCAATAATCATGATAGCTCACCGTTTAAACGGTGAGCTATCATGATACAAAAAAGCCTTCGACATACATCGAAGGCTTTTTTACAAAATGAATTTGAATTTATTGAGGCATCAATATTCCATCAATCTTATGCAGAATGCCATTTAAATACAATTGATCACTGGTGCCATCAGGATCTGCGGTTAATGGTGTTGAATTGATAATGATATTCACTGGAGCAGGATTACCCAATCCTTTTACTGTAGCACTATCGACAAAAGGCATTCCAAATTTACAATTCAAAAATACAGGCAGTGCATTTGCCATACCAGGAACTTGTAACAATGTAGGTTGTGGTGTTGGATTTCTTGGAAAATTATTTGTAAATGCTCTGCTACCTAATAAATGGTACGCTAGCAATCCCTGAACATTCTGTGCAGATAGTGCAGTAAACATAGCAGGATTTCTAAATACATTCGTATCTGAAGCCAATACCGTAGCAGTTGCTATTGCCGTCAATGTATCCACATTATTATCCAACAATGCTTTTGTAATTAATTTAGTAAGCGTTTTTTTAAAGGCTGCATTGGTGGGTGCAAAAACTGTCAGGTTAGCTCCTATATTACTTAATGCCCCTTTAAGAAATCCTGGAAAAGCAGTTCCACTGTCTGCACGATTAATAGCAGCTTTTAAATATGCTAAACTAGTATCAGTATTTATTCTGTCCCATAAATAACGCTGAGGAGGAACTGCTAAACCAGCGCAATGATGTATTACTCCATTATATGCAGTGGTATTAACATTGGTTAAAGGTAAATTATTCAACCAAGCCCCATTTCTGGTTGATGGATAAACATCCATTCTGAATAAAGAACTTATGGAAGGAGCCGGGTTAAAAGTAGAAGGATAAAAAAAGTTGGGAAAGGTAGCAGGAATACTGCTTGTAGTTATAGCTTGAGGCATTGTGTTATACTGAACCAATGCAGCAGCTTGTTCTGTGGTAATAAAATTAGTAATGAACTGAGAAAAAACTGCATTAGGCAAAATAGGCACTACTACTCCACCGGAAATGGCTGTAATAAATTTCTTCATCGCATCATTTCCAGGAACAAACATGGTAAACGATTTGTTACTATCGGAAATCATGGCAACCTGACCACCCTTAATCATTAATCTGTAATACAAACTATCATCAGGGTTGTTCCTTAATAATTGATCCAAGGTTTCTCCGGAGCGAACAGGTTGTTGTATATCTCCCATTTGTTGTACATCCTTGTTACAGGAAATTAGAAAACCCATAGAAAGTAACAATGCCAATAATGGATTATATATGTTTTTTTTATTGAAATATTGTTTCATAAATTATTTTTTGTTTTTTTAACTAACCTGACAATTAATAAATATTGTATCCAAAACTCAAATAGTACAATCCGCCGATGCGGGCATTTCCGATGGCATTGTAATAATACTGATTAAGCAAATTATTAGCTCCAAGTTTTATGATTGATTTTGTAGTGGGTAATTTATAACTCACCTGCGCATCTACCACATGTACATCCGGTAAATTGCCTGTTGCGAAGTCTCCTTCAAACAATAATGTTTGTTGCCATCTGTAAGACAAATTAAATCCTATGCGCTTGGAAGGACCAAAGCCGCTGTTAGCAAAATAAGCATTACCTCTATATTTCGGAGAATTGAAATATGCTACAAAATTTTCAGGTACATCTGTCAACTGATCAGAAGTAATATTTAATCCAACAGAAAAATTATTTCTTAATCTGTAATCACAGCCTAAACCAAATCCATAGGTTTTAACCTTATCCGTTGAATTTACAGGTAGTGAATAATAACGATTACTAGTATCTGCTATTGAATGAGGCCCTGTTGGATTTTTAAACTGCACCATTACTTTTCTGCCGATAAAATCCTGGTATTGTCCATAATATCCATACATATCTATCAATAATTTACCTCCGGCCAACAATCCTTTATATCCTAATTCATAAGATGAAATTGCTTCAGGCTTTATTTCTACCGGATCATATTTCACTTCTGTAGATGGAGAAGCCATAAAACTTTCCAAATCGTACAATTGATTTCCGGTAAAATTGTATTTAGAGCTGAAGTATTCGTTGCTACCCAATAATCTAACCCCAGTACCTACGGCCAAATCAATCCATTGTTGTTGATTGGAAGGGAAACGATACGCGGTTTGATAAGACAATCTGATGTGATTTAATTCTGCCAACTTATAAGTTAAAGTAGCTCTTGGGGTAAAGCGCCCTTTGAAATTCTGGTTTTTATCATATCTGCCCGAAACTGATAATTTATATTTCTTACATATTTTTTTGGTAGCCTGAGCATAAGTACCATACTCATAAGTAGTGATAGGACTTCCCGGAGCATCTGCGAACAAAGTTCCTTCAGAATTAAGCACATAGCTTTTATAGGCACCACCAACAATTATATCAGCAAACTTTGAAGTAAACTTAGATAAATTGTAATTTCCTTCCACACTGTATAAATCAGATTTATCCAATAATTTAGCACCGCCCTGTGAAATAGGAATTTGTCTGATAGAATCATACATACTTTTAAATTGTGCGCTATTGTATGCAGGTCTTCCAATATCAGCATAAGATCTTGCAGCAGCATGAGCTTCAGCATCTGAACTGCCATTCAACCTATAACCCAAATAAGTTTGAGCATATTGTGAATACCATCCTGTTTCACCACCGCTGGCCTTCCATGATTCATTCAAAAATCTTGTTGCGACAGTGGTATTATAAGAATTGCCGGCGTCCTCTTGTGTGGTGAATGCTCTTAAAACCCAATCTTTGTTATTTAACTCTAACTTATATTGTCCCATTTTAAAATTCTCCAAAGAATAACGTTCGCTTCCTGTATATACTGTATTTCCTGTTCCCCAGTAACCCGCCAATATAGCTTCGGTTTTAGGTGATAATTTATAATGAAGCGCTCCACTCATTTTATAATTTACTGTCGTAGGATTCACTACCTGATTTTCTGTGTATCCTGTTCTAGAAACATCTATTGAGCGTCCACCATTCAAGGTATCTATGAAATTCTGTAAAAAGGGAGCCATCGTTGTTGCAATAGGTTTCAAAACATTTGATCTGATGTCAATAGTTGTTTCATCTCCATAGACATTAATACCATCATAATTGGGATCAGAACTTCTATTGCCAGGAGTTACATAACCTCCTGGTGCAATTCTCTTGTAATTCCTATAGTCCTGGCCTACCCAATCATTTGCCTGAATTAATTCCACATTTGCTTTAAATGCAAATTTTTCGTTCACTTTCTTTGCCCAACGAATGCTAAAATTATGATAAGGAGAAACAGCACGTTCGTCATCACCAAAATGCATCACCCCTTCTTTAGCCAAAACAGAAAAACCTTGATATTTAAAGGGATTCTTACTGGTCATTAATAATGTACCATTCATACCACCCGAACCATACAAAGCTGAAGAAGCTCCGGACAATAGTTCCATATTATCAACATCCAACTCACTCAATCCAACAATAGACGCAACAGGAAAATTCAAGCCGGGTGCCTGATTGTCCATTCCATCAATCAACTGATTGAATCTTGTATTACCACTTGAATTGAACCCTCTAGTAGTAGGAGTCGCAAATGTTAAGGAAGAAGTTGTTACATCAACACCTTTCAAGGTTTTCAAAATATCATAATAATTAGCGCCGGATGCATTACGAATTGCAGTGGCGCTCACTCTTTCAATAGAAACAGGTGATTCCAGTATTTTTTCAGGAACTCTGGATGCTGAAACCACCACATCCTGACCCAATTTTGTGGTAGGATTTAATAACACATTAATTTTAGAACCAGAAGTGCTTAATATAATTTCTTGTTGTTCAAATCCCACAGAAGAAACGATAATAGTCGCTGGTAATTTAACAATGGATAGGGTGAAATTACCTTTGTCATCTGTGTAAGTACCTGAAGATGTACCTTTGATAATAACTGAAACCGCGGATGAATTCTCTTTAGTTTGGGCATTTTTTACATTACCCGATATGGTTACATTTTGTGCATAGACGGAAATCATAAGCATATTCGTCAATACCAATGCAACCAAATAGCTGCTAAGCTTTCTCATATTTGGATATTTTGGTTAATAAGATTTTGAAAAATAGGAAAACTATTCTTTGTAGAGAAATATAATTGTAAACAAATGTTGAAATCTTTTGAATAGGATTATTTTCAACTGTCAACAATATCTCCGTAGTCTAAAAACAACTCTTCGCCAGCTTTGATATTACGAGTGGCTTCAAAATCCTGACCATCATTGATAGAAACAATATTGGGATTTTCAGAATGATTCAGATAAATCACCAAATCAATCATTTTAAATCCATATTCTGGTACGAAATAAAACTCATCATCATACAGACAATGATTTTCGACTAAAAACTTTGAATGATGGGGCAATTGATTTATTTCGTCTTTATGAATTTTTATCCACTCAGCAGTATCATTTGAAAACAATCCCCTTTTTCCTTTTGGAATATCCGTTATTGCAAAAACACCAATTCCCTGAACATCAGATGGGCGTAGGGTTACAAACGTGTTGTTTCTCAATTCATTCAATAATGCCAGCTTGTTCATTTCGATTATATAATCCTTATTTAGTGATAATATATATCAATGAACTGCATTTTTGTCTATTAAACAATGTTTGCAAATTTGATATACAACCTCTTATTAAAGCTGAAATAAAATTATTATTCCCATTTTTAATTTTTTCACTTAGCATGCTTACGTAAATACTGTCAAACCACATGGGTTTTTGGGATTTCAATTTAAGTCCATGCCTTTTCATTAAAATTTCGATGCTTTGTGGAGAAAAATGATATAAAT
>CAMCAY010000052.1 GCA_945872815.1 Chitinophaga pinensis | reverse complement strand
TATCATCCAATGTATTTGGAGTATACCCTTCTTTATATTCAATTTGATTTTTCATGTCTTTGTAATACAATTCCAGGGAAGTTTCAAACATGTTATTTTTAAAATTTCTAAAAATACCCGCAGCATATAACCAGCTCAACTGAGGATTTACTTTGTAAGTACTCGGAACCCAAATATCTGTTGGAAGTGTAGTACCAGAATTGCTAACCAAATGAATATATTGAAGATTTCTGGTAACAGATGCTTTTATTGAAGTTTCATCATTCAATGAATAACGCAATGTCAATCGGGGTTCTAAACCGCCGTAAGTTTTAACGGGTTTGTTTCTTCCATACACGACACTGTCAATTCTGTTTCCATCTACATCAGTTGTATAAATTTTATAAGGACCTGTTTGTTGAAATGTACTGTATCTGATTCCGGCATTTACCTGTAATTTTGGACAAACTTCCCAGTCATCCTGAACATAAACAGCTCCTTCATTTGCATATTTAATTTGCGCATTTAATGGATTGAATACAATTGAATCCTGCTTTCCGCTTACAACTGAAGGAGTAAATTCATGATAAGTATATAGTAATCCGAATTTGATTTTTTGTTTTGAAAAAGGATAAAAATCAAAGTCCTGTTTTAAACTCAAATCTTTAATCCCGGAAGCCAGTTTTACATCAAAATTATTTTGCAATGCTTTGAATGTAAAATTATAATCATTGTAAACTGCTGTAGTATTGGCAAATAATTTTTTGTTGAACACATGATTCCATCGGATGGTTCCTGTTGAATTTCCCCATGGAATATTTACATTCAAACTTTGTTGACTATTTTTAAAATCAAAAACATCTCGTCCAAAATAACCGCTCAAATAGAGTCTGTTTTTCTCGTTGAAAATGTAATTCATCTTAGCATTCAAATCATAGAAATAATAACCAGAGCCCTTAAACTGACTTGATTCACTCATAAATGGTTTACTCAGCGCATCAATATAAGTTCTTCTTGCTGACAAAATGAAGGACGATTTGTTCTTTTTCAATGGACCTTGAATAGAGAATCTGGATGCTATCAATCCTATACCTCCATCCACTTGGAATTTCTGATTATTTCCTTCTTTCATAGATACATCCAACACACTTGAAAGACGGCCACCATATTGAGCAGGCATTCCACCTTTTATCAATGAAACATTTTTAATAGCATCGGCATTGAAAACGGAAAAGAATCCAAAGAGGTGACCGGAATTATAAACAACAGCATCATCCAGCATAATGAGGTTCTGATCAGGCCCTCCTCCCCTTACATAAATTCCTGCACTTCCTTCCCCAGCATTTCTTACCCCAGGCAAAAGCTGAACAACTTTTAGTAAATCAACCTCGCCAAGAAATGCAGGAATAGATTTAATTTGTTCAATGGGAAGTGAAATTTTACCCATCTGAGCAGTCTTCACATTATTGTATCTCTTTTTAGAAGTAACCACCACTTCCTGAGATAGATTTGCCCCAGACACCATGTCTATGTTTAATACCGTATCTTTTTTAAGATTCAATTGTATTACTGAAGACTTGTAACCTACAAAAGAAACAACCAAAGAATAGGTTCCTTCATTAAGTGTAATAGAGTAAAACCCATAAGAATTAGAAGCAATTCCTTTCAGATTTCCTTTCATGGAAATAGTAGCACCGATAAGGGTTTCCCCGGTGAATGCATCTTTAATGTATCCATTAACCGTATATCGATTGTTCGTTGATAATTTATCAACTTGTGCATTTGCATTAAAGAAAAGAAAACCAAATACAAAGCTTAATATAACAGTAAATCTCATAGCGTATTTTATTTTGCAATAATGGAATCTTTAACCTCTCCACAATGAAGCATACTAGATTTATATACAGGATGGTTATTACCCAAATAAGGGTTCACAATTTCATATTGATTGCTGATCCAATTTGCAGGAATTGAATCGTCAATAGCCATGGGACAATTTTGTAGATATAATTTTGGCCCTTCATATCCCACAGCATAGAAAAATGTAGGAAACATTACATCGGTTAAACTGCTGAAATCTTTTCTCATTTCCAAAACAGAATGCTGATGTAATAATGATTGTGCATTTAGATTAATATCATTGATTGCAGACATAACTGTTTCATAAACAGATGAAGTATCTTTTTTTAATTCTAAAGTATCAATTCTATCTAAGGTTTGAATAAACAGATTTGTTTGTTGTCTAATTTTATTAGAATCTGCGTCAACAAAAGCATCTTTTAATCCAAGATAAGCTGTTATTACTGCATTGACAGATTGATTAAACTCATTTGAATGTTTTTTCAACTGAATTTGTTCAGTCGAAGAAATTTCAACCTTTTTATTATTAAAAAAATTACGATAAACTACAATTGAGAACAATAATATAATTACAAAAAGGATCCCTTTTTTAAGCATAACAATATTTTTGCAAAAATAGGTCTATTTCCATTGTGTTATCTATTAAATAAATTTAAAGTTCAGGTTTTAAAATATATTGAAAATGCATTGGCATATATTTAGAAATTTAAACTCAGCCGAATCAACTATTTTTGCCGAAATTAAAGATTAAAAGATACCATGTTATTAGGATTACAAAATGTGACTTTTGAGTTTGGAGCCAGAATAATTGTAGAAGACGCTACCTGGCATATTCAGCCAAATGAACGAATTGGATTGATTGGATATAACGGAACCGGTAAATCAACTTTACTGAAAGTGCTTACAGGGCAATATACTCCCGCCAAAGGAACTGTCGAAAAAGGCAGGGAAACCACCATTGGCTTTTTGCATCAAGACTTGCTGGGATTTGACACCGAGGATTCCATTCTTAATGTAGCATTGGGTGCATTTGAAAGAGTCAAGCAATTGGAAAAAGAAATTGAGGTATTAGGAGAAGAACTTTCAAAAACAGGAGATGAAAAGCTTGCCATGGATTATGCAGATTTGTTGCATGAGATGGATGTTTTGGACGGATACAGTATTCATCACCGAACAGAAGAAATTTTGCAAGGACTTGGATTTTCGAATGCTGAATTACAAAAGCCCTACAAAAATTTCAGCGGAGGCTGGAGAATGCGCGTACTATTAGCCAAGATGATATTGCAACATCCGGACGTTTTATTACTAGATGAACCTACCAACCACCTTGACATGCCGAGTATTGAATGGTTGGAAAAATATCTTTCTCATTATCAGGGAGCAGTTGTGATCGTATCGCATGATCGTTTTTTTCTGGACAGGATGACCAACAAGATTGTTGAATTGTATCAACAGCAACTTCATTTTTATACAGGAAACTACTCCTACTATGAAAAAGAAAAAGAAATCAGAATAGACATGCAAAAGAAAGCCTACGATAATCAGCAGGATTATATCAGGCAACAGGAAAGATTCGTTGAACGATTCAAAGCCAAAGCAAGTAAAGCAGCTCAGGCACAAAGTATTGTAAAAAGACTCGATAAGCTGGAAAGAATTGAAGATGTTGAAATTGAAAGACCCAATATGCGAATCAATTTTGCTGTGGAAAAACAACCCGGAAAAATAATTTGTACCCTAAAACACATCACTAAAAAGTTCAAGGATGTTGAAATAGTAAGCAATACAGGAGCTGAAATTGACCGTGGAGATAAAATTGCTTTGATTGGTGCCAATGGAAAAGGTAAATCGACTTTGCTCAGAATCATTGCCGGCACTGAACCATTTGATGGCGAGAGAGAATGGGGTTATAACGTAATGGAATCTTTCTATGCTCAGCATCAATTGGAAGCTTTGAATATGAACAATGATATTCTGGAAGAATTGAAAGATGCAAGAAGCGGAAAAAATGATTTGGAATTAAGAAGTTTACTGGGTGCATTTTTATTCAGCGGAGACACAGTTGAGAAAAAAATAAAAGTGTTAAGCGGTGGAGAAAAAGCCAGGGTTGCATTGGCAAAGACCATTGCAAGCAAAGCAAACTTCCTGATGCTGGATGAGCCCACCAATCACCTCGACATTCATTCTGTTGATTTATTGGTTGAATCACTTAATAAATACGAAGGAAGCCTGATTTTAGTGAGCCATGACAGATATTTCATTAGCAGGATTGCCAATAAAATATGGGAAATCGATGACCATAAAATCAGGGAATTCAAAGGCACTTATGCCGAATGGGAAGATTGGAAAGAAAGAAAAGAGAAATCGGAAGCAGCTGCAAAAAAAAATGATTCTATAACTGTAAAGGAAGAAAAAATTGAACCTATAACTGAAAAAAAAGTTCAGAACAATATTTCCAATGATCAAAAAAAAGAACTCCAGAAAATAAAAAACAAGTTTAAGCAAATAGAGGAAAAACTTGTTGTTTTGAATGAAGAAAAAACCAAACTTGAAAACCGTCTCGCAGACCCGGAAATTTATGGCAACAAAGAGAAATTCATTCAAGCTGAAAATGAATACAATAAAGCACTTCAAGCACTAACAGATGCTAACAAGGAATATGAAATCATTTTTGAGCAAATGATGGAATTGGAAAAATAACGTTAACGAGTAAACGATTATTTTTTAACATTCCTGAGTTCAAGCATATTCATGGCATTGGTCTTAAAATTTTTAATCCCTGGTTGTAAAAATTGCAAAACCATGTCATACCACAAAGGAACAATCGGTGCATCTTCCAAAATCATTCGATCCATACTTTGATAAACCCGATAACGAATTGAATCATTTGAAATCTGAAAAGACGCCTCAAACATAGAATCGTACAGCGCATTTTTATATCTAGTATAATTGGGAGGAGCAGGATTTTTACTATAGAATACGCTCAAATAGTTGGAAGCGTCTGGAAAGTCTGCAATCCAACTTCCCCTGAAAAACAACACCTGTGATTTCGACATTTGTTCCAATAACAAACTTTTCTGAACAGTCTCTAGAATTGCGGGAATTCCCGCCTGATTCAGTTCATTTACTAAAAAAGAACCGATGGAAACATAATTTGGAACAGTATACAGTTTCAATACAGGCAATGGATGCAAATCATCGAATCCCGCTTGTTTCAGCAGTTGTTTTGATTTTTCTGGATTATAGTCGTAGCCCTTTACTTTTTCTGCATTAAATGAAGGCATACCTGCAGGAATAAATCCACTGGTGGCTGCTGTACCAATAGAATTTCTTAGATAAAGCAACAACTTGTTTCTATCAATCGCATAATTTACAGCCTGACGTATTTTCTTATTCTTCCATGGTGAATTTTTCAACAACGAATTGGTACTGTCATAGATAAAACCCAAATACTCAGTATTCAAATAGGGATGCTTTTGCAGTACTATTTTCCCCATCCATTCTTTTTTCAAATCTCCCGATTTTGACAACAATTCATCTTTAAATGAAGGCTCTATGTCATTGATAAAATCGAGATGCTGTTGCCTGAATTCCATAAATTCACTTGCTTTGCTGTCGAGAAAACTGATTTTAATTCCATCCAAATAAGGCAATGATGTACCATTGACATCTTTTTCAAAATAATGATTGTTGCGCTTGAAAACCAAGGCTTGCCCTTCATCCCAAGCAACAAAAGAAAAAGGTCCGGTTCCTACTGGGTGACGTCGAAAATCGGAAGCATAATACTCCACTGCTTCTTTTGCCAGTACTGAACAATAGGACATACTCAATACCCCAAGAATTGGAGGATAAGGAGCCGTTAATACAATTTTAAAAGTTGAATCATTTACAGCAACAAAGGGATTTATTGAGTCAACTTTATCATTAAATATCCATGCGCCGGGACTGGCAATTTTTTCATCTATAATTCTAAATAAACTGTATGCGATATCGTTTGCAATTAATTTTCTACCCTTCCCATTATTAAATACAGGATCATCGTGAAAAAAAACATCTTGTCTAAGATGAAATATTATAGAGCGACCATCCGTTGAGAAATCCCAACTTTTTGCAAGCGATGGTTTTATATTCATGTTATCATCTACTTCCACCAAAGTATTATACAATTGATGAACAGGCCACATGATTGCCTGATTTTTTGCAAATGCGGGATCAAGGGTAGCAATACCGGCAGATTCATTGTAACGAAAAATTTTCTTATTGGAGAAATTGTTAGTCTTACAGGAAATTAAAGCAGTAACAAAAACAATCACCAATGTAACACTAAGATATTTATTGATTGACAAACTCATAAAATTCAAATTCTACATAAATGTAAAATATATTTGCAATAGCAGTACATTCATTACTGATTATTCAATTATCTTAATTCTTGATAAGCAAATGCAAAAAGCACTTTATCTTTTTATTTTTCTTTTCGTCTGTATTAATCTGAAAGCTCAACAGGAAAAACCTGCTTCAGCTTTTACTCCTCAGGACACATTAAGGGGATCAATAGGAAAAGGCAGACAACATTGGGATGTACTGCATTATGATATTTTAGTAATGCCTGATATTATCAATCAAAAAATAAAAGGAGAAAACACTATCATTTTCAAAGATAATGGCGCAGATATTTTACAAATAGATTTGCAAGATCCGATGCAAATTGACAGCATCAAAGAAGAAACGACAACTGTTTCTTTTGAACGTGAAGGAAATGTTTATTGGCTCAAACTAAAGAAAAAAAATGAACCGTTTGTTATCAATAGAAAGATATCTGTCTTTTTTCAAGGAAAACCAAAAGTAGCCGTTAATGCACCCTGGGATGGAGGCTGGATCTGGAAAACAGACAAATTTAACAACCCATGGATTACGGTGGCTTGTCAGGGATTGGGTGCAAGTTGCTGGTTCCCTTGTAAAGATTCACAGGAAGATGAACCCGATTCCGGTGCAAATATTCGCATACTCGTACCCGATAGTTTGGTTGCAATCAGCAACGGAAGAATGATAAAGAAATCATCACCTCAAAAAGGCTATTCAGTTTATGAATGGCAAGTTCGCAACCCCATCAATAATTACAATATTATTCCTTACATAGGAAAATACAAACATTTTTCAAAAACATACCAAGGATTGAAAGGGAATTTGGATATGGATTTTTGGGTATTGGAATACAATTTAGAAATAGCCAAAATGCAATTCAAAGATGCTACCAGAATGATGAAAGCTTTTGAGTATTGGTTTGGCCCCTACCCTTTTTATGAAGATGGCTTTAAGTTAGTTGAAGCACCGCATCTTGGAATGGAACATCAAAGTGCCATTGCCTATGGAAATCAATTTAAAAAAGGATACCTTGGAACAGATTTGTCCGGCTCAGGCTATGGACTTAACTGGGATTTTATCATAGTACACGAAAGCGGACATGAATGGTTTGGAAACAATATCACTTCAAAAGATATTGCAGATATGTGGATACATGAAAGTTTCACCAATTACAGCGAAACATTGTTCACAGAATATTATTATGGAAAAAATGCAGCACAAAAATATATTACTGGTTTAAGAAAGCGAATTGACAATGACAAACCTATCATTGGTCCTTATGGTGTAAATAAAGAAGGAAGCAGTGATATGTATGATAAAGGCGGAAATATGATTCATACAATCAGACAACTTATCAACAATGATGAAACATTCAAATCTATTTTAAAAGGATTAAATAAAGATTTTTATCACCAAACTGTAACTTCAGAACAAATTGAAAACTATATAAGCAAAAAGTCAGGGATTCGATTAAACGAAATTTTTGATCAATACCTAAGAACGACAAAAATTCCTCTATTGGAATATTATTCCAATGAAGATAATCTCTATTATAAATGGAGCAACACGATTGAACATTTTGAAATGCCTGTAAAAGTGAGTATTGACAACAAAAAAGAGCAATGGATTTATCCGACAAACAATGAATTTAAGCGCATTAAAATCAAGAAATCAACAAAACATGAATTGAAGCTGGATGAGAATTTTTACATAGTTGGTAAATATCATTCTTGATTTTCATTGTTATTAAATGGTTCGAATAAATGCTATTTACATTGCAAAACACTTTAGACGCATACTAATTAAACATAACTTATAGAATTAAAATAACATAGACCAATAAATCTTTCTTTTAAAAACTGATAGTTAATGAAGTAAGGAATTACTGAAATGTTAATTTCGTAAAAAATTATTTTGAAGCTTTGAAAAAAAATCTACTTATAACTTTAATTATTACAATTTCGTTTCTTGATTCTAGAGCAAACTCTATAATTGTAAATACATTAAGTGGTTTAACAAGTGCCTATGCAAATGCTTATCCTGGAGATACTGTTATTATAGCCAACGGAACTTACAATTGGGGTGAAATAAGCATAAGTAACAATCATGGTAATATAAACAGTAATTGGATCGTTGTTACCAGTCAATCCTTAGGAGCTGTGATATTTTCTGGCACAACTTATTTAAAATTTGATGGAACAAGAATCTTGATTAATGGGTTCAAATTTGTTAATGGAGATGCAGGAACTAATCCAATTATCTCATTTAGGACTTCATCTACAAATTTTGCTAATTATTCAAGAATAAGTAACATGATTTTTGATAATTACAATACGCCATCTCCTGATGGAAATATACAAAATGAGTGGGTTGGAATTTATGGCATTAGAAATAGAGTTGACCATTGTGATTTTATTAATAAATCAAATGCTAAAGCAACAATTGTAATTTGGTATAGCACAGCAACTTTTCCGGACAAGTCCATATCTACTTATCACAATATAGATTCAAATTATTTTGCAGGAAGAAGTTATATGGGAGGTAATGGCGGAGAGACAATAAGAGTAGGTGTAGGAAATAATTCAAGAACAGACGGATTTAATATTATCGAATACAATTTATTCGAGGGTTGTATTCAAACAGAACCTGAAATAGTTTCCAATAAATCTTGTCATAACATTTATAGGTATAACACATTTAAAAATTGCAATGGTGGACTTACTTTGAGAATGGGAAAGTACTGCGAAGTATATGGTAATTACTTTATTAATGACGATCCAACAAAAACGGATTCTTATGGAATCAGAATTATAGATAAAGGACATAAGGTGTTTAATAATTACTTAGAGGGATTATTAGGAAGTGAATCAAGTAGTACGACCATGAGAACACCAATTGTGATCTATAATGGAACTTTCGCTTCATCTGATAGTTTAAACCCTCTTATATTGAATGGAGAATATCTCCCTGCCGACAGTACTATTGTGGCGTTTAATAGCATTGTAAATTGTAAAGGATATGGAATAAAGATAGGATACAATGATAATGGGAATGCTATTTTTCAACCATTAGGAATTCAAATTTCCAATAATGCAATAAATATGGCCACTGGTAAAGCTGCTTACCTTGAGTCAACCAATACTAGTTTAACCTATTTCTCTGAAGGAAATAAATATAATGCACCAAATGGTTTGGGCTTAAGTAATTCTAGTGGTTTTATTCAGGATAATTTATTGTATGGAAATCGATCCAATGGAATTTTGATAGCTCCTAGTTCACTTTTGGATGCAGCGGTAAACACAGATTATTATTCTATGATGTTACGCAATATCGATTTACAAAAACAAACTCGTTCGACCATATATGATGTAGGAAGTGATGAAATTAATGGTGTAGGGAATATAATTACTCATCCATTAGACTCAAGCATAGTTGGCGCAGGAACCACCATTAACAATAATGTTATTATCAATCCTGTTTTTTTACAAATATCCCCAATATGCAAAGGAGATAGTATCTTATTACCCAGTACATCCATTAATGGGGTTAACGGAATCTGGACTCCAACAGCTGTAAATAATCAAACAACTACTTACACTTTTACACCAGTTGCTGGATCAAATGCAAATACAACAACTATGATAGTCATGATGTTGCAGCCTTCTGAAAATAACATCTCAGTCATTACAGCATCTTCATACACTTGGCATGGTGAAACTTACAGCAATTCTGGGAATTATTCCTGGATAGGTGTGAATTCAGTAGGATGTGATTCAATTGTCAATTTACATCTTATAATTGATGATATTTCAAATTCAGACACAACAATTATATACTCAAACCCATCTCCTAATGGGATAATTAAAATCAATCTAAATAAATTCCATATTTCAAATGTTCGGGAAAAAGAAATTCAATTGTCAATATTTGATGTAAATGGAAGGCTATGTTTGAGTAAAAAAGTACTAGAAAAAAATTCAGAATTAAACGTAAATCAACTTTCAAAGGGCGTTTATTTTATAAGAATTATGTCTAAAGACCTAAGTATTCTATATCATACAAAATTACTCAGATAAACTGCAATTTATTCTTGAATCAATTTTACCTTTTGGCTACGAGAAAATATACAAGCAAAGATTTTATTGTATTGTTTCATCATTTTCAATGTTAGGAATACCACCTGATATAAACCTCTTTCTGTAATAATCCTCTTCGATATTGCTGATCATCACACCTTTATTTGTACTTGAATGAACAAAAAAACCATTCATTAAATAAACCCCAACATGGCTTACACCTCCCCTGGTATTAAAAAAAACCAAATTACCAATTTCAAGATCTTCTTTATCAACCTTTTCGCATTTTTTGTATTGACCTCTGGCAGTTCTGGGTAATTCAATCTGATAAACGGAATCCATCAATAACCCAGAAAAACCACTACAATCAATTCCATTTTTTGAATTTCCACCTAAATGGTATCTAGTATTTAACCAATCGTCAATAAAACCAATCAGCTTACTATTTCCTACATACTCAACAGTGGTGTCCAACAGCAAAGCAAATTTGAATTGCAAAGAATTTGATTTTTCAATCAATGCATCTTCATCTTTATAATCATCGGCAATATCATGAAATAGATTGGGATTCGATTTAATCAAAGATTTACCAATAAGTGAATTTTCAACAGAGCCCGGTTTTAGTATTATGTTATCTATGAATTTTAAAGGCCTGTTTTCCGTGGAAATTGATTTACCTCCATTCCCTTGAGAATAGGTTGTAAAAAAAGATATGGACAGAATTAATATGTGAAATATTTTAAATCTCATTATGAATTTATACGATGTGTTAGAAACCAATAAAATCAGCTATTTTGAAAACAACTATCTGATTGATTTACGAACTGCAAAGTTAAACAAAAATTAAAAAGTGATTTAACTAGAATTAAAAGCAGCATAAATTAAATATGTGGAAAAGTACGATTACAAAAAAAGAAGATTCTTTTGGATATTTGTAGTTTACCTCTTTTCTGTACTTTATAAATCGAAATTAAATAGATGAAGTTTAGCCATTTACATGTACACACTCAATATTCCCTTTTAGATGGGGCTGCTTCAATAAAAAACTTATATCAAAAAGCCAAGACTGACGGAATGCCTGCTCTTGCAATAAGTGATCATGGTAACATGTTTGGTGCTTTTGAATTTGTAAAAGAAGCTTACAATCACTTGGATGCTGATGGTAAACCATTGGTAAAGCCGATTGTAGGTTGCGAATTTTACATTACCCATGACAGAACAAAAAAAACATTCAGTAAAGAAGAAAAAGATCCAAGACATCATCAGATATTGCTGGCCAAAAATGAGACTGGATATAAGAATCTGGTTAAGTTGACCTCTCTTGGATATATTGAAGGGATGTATTCTAAATATCCCCGCATCGACAAAGAACTGATTCACAAATACCATGAAGGGTTGATTGCCACTACTTGTTGTTTAGGCGCATTGGTTCCTCAAACTATTTTAAAAAAGGGAGAGGAAGAGGGTGAGAATGAATTCAAATGGTGGCTAAATATTTTTCAAGAAGACTACTATGTAGAATTGCAAAGACATGGTTTACCTGAACAGGATAAAGTGAATGAGGTATTATTGAAGTTTGCTAAAAAACACAAGGTAAAGGTAATTGCCAGCAATGACAGTCATTATGTGAACCAAAGCGATTTCAATGCACATGATATTCTCTTATGCATAAACACAGGGGAAAAACAAAGTACACCTGCACTCAGAGAATTTTCTGATGATGACGTTCAAATCAAGAATAAAAGATTTGCCTTTCCGAATGATCAATTCTTTTTTAAGACCTCTAAAGAAATGAGTGAGGTATTCAGTGATTTACCGGAGGCGATTGATAATACAAATGAAATCGTTGGTAAAGTTGAATTACTTGACTTGAAAAAAGATATTCTGCTCCCCCACTTTGTTGTTCCGGCCAATTTCAAAACACAAGATGAATATCTGTCTAGTATCACATGGGCTGGAGCAAAAAAAAGATATCAGATACTTACTCCTGAAACAGAAGAGCGAATTCAATTTGAACTGAACATCATTGAAAAAATGGGATTCGCAGGATATTTCTTAATTGTAAGTGATTTCATCAGAGCAGGTAGAGAAATTGGTGTTTTTGTCGGGCCGGGAAGAGGTTCGGCTGCAGGAAGTGTAGTGGCATATTGTATAGGTATTACCAATATTGATCCTATCAAATACAATTTGCTTTTTGAGCGTTTTTTAAATCCGGAAAGAAAGTCGATGCCCGATATTGATACGGATTTTGATGATGAAGGAAGACAAAAAGTGATTGATTATGTTGTGCAGAAATATGGGAAAAATCAGGTAGCGCAAATTATTACTTATGGTACGATGGCTGCAAAAAGCAGTATAGCAGATGTCGCCAGGGTTATGGATCTCCCATTGGCAGAAAGCAGGGCAATTTCTAAGCTCGTTCCAGAAAAACCTGGCATTGTATTGAAACGCTTATTGCATGCCCCTTTCACATCCAAAGAAGCTAAGAATGGGGAAAAATCATTGGAGGAAAAAGAACAGTTGGCAGCTGAAGATTTTGAAAGTGTAAAAAAATTACGAGCAATATACAATGGCAATGATTTAAACAGCAGAATACTTCATGAAGCAGAAGTGTTGGAAGGTTCTGTAAGAAACACAGGCATACATGCCGCAGGTATCATTATTGCCCCAAAAGACCTTACAGAACTCATACCGGTGGCTACATCTAAAGAATCTGATTTATGGTTAACGCAGATTGAAGGAAATACAATTGAAGAAGCAGGTGTTATTAAAATGGACTTCCTGGGTTTAAAAACTTTGAGTATTCTTAAAACTGCCTTGTCATTAATCAAAATGAATCACAATGTTGAAATTGATATTGATAGTGTGCCCTTAGATGACGAAAAAACTTATCAACTCTATCAACAAGGAGATACGAATGCAACCTTTCAGTTTGAAAGTTCCGGTATGCAAAAACATCTTCGTGAATTAAAGCCTGATAAATTCGATGATTTGATTGCGATGAATGCTTTGTATCGCCCCGGGCCAATGGCTTATATACCACAATTCATTGCTCGAAAGCACGGTAAGGAAGAAGTCAATTACGACTTACCGGATATGAAAGAATATCTGGAGGAAACCTATGGTATAACCGTTTATCAGGAACAAGTAATGCTATTATCTCAAAAACTCGCAGGTTTCAGTAAAGGAGATGCGGATGTATTGAGAAAGGCGATGGGAAAAAAACAAATTTCCACCCTTAATAAAATGAAATTGCAGTTTGTTGAAGGTGCTACTGCCAAAGGTCATCCCAAGGATAAACTTGAAAAAATTTGGACCGATTGGGAGGCATTTGCTCAATACGCTTTTAATAAATCTCACTCTACTTGTTATGCATTTGTTGCTTATCAAACCGCTTATTTAAAAGCCCATTATCCAGGAGAATACATGTCCGCTGTACTCAATCATGCCGGCAGTATTGATAAAATCACCTTTTTCATGCAAGAATGTAAAAGTATGGGAATTAAAGTACTCGGACCTGATATCAATGAATCTCTTAGAGGATTTGCTGTAAATAAAAACGGGGAAATCAGGTTTGGATTCAGCGGGCTCAAAGGAACCGGCGATGCAGCGATAGACAATATCATTGAAGAAAGAAATAAAAATGGTCATTTCAAAGATATTTTTGATTTTGTAAAACGAGTGAACCTAAGATCTGTCAGTAAAAAATCAATGGAAAGCCTTATTTACGGTGGGGCCTTTGATTGTTTCAAAGAATTGCATCGTGCTCAGTTTTTTTATCAGCCACAAGGCGATATTCCTACACTCGAAAAAATTGTAAAATTTGGCACCGTATTTCAAAATCAGGCATCTCACGCAAGCAACACATTATTCGGGGATATGCAAATGCCGGATATTATTCAACCAAAAATTCCAGTTTGTGACCCTTGGCAGCTAATCGAACAATTGGATTTTGAAAAGGAAGTAACGGGTATGTATATGAGTGGCCACCCACTAGACAATTATAGTTTTGAATTGAAACATTATAACATCAACTCACTGTTTGATTACAATACAGTTGTAAACAACCCTGATATTGCTCCCAAAGGAACATTACTCAGATTGGCCGGTTTGGTTATCGACGCACAGCATCGTTTGAGCAAAAAAGGCAAAAAGTTTGGAATATTGCAATTGGAAGATTTTAGTGGTAGAGCTGAATTCATGATTTGGAGTGAAGATTATGTCAAATATGAAAAATACCTTGAAAAAGGCAGGGTCTTACTAATGGAAGGTGCATTCAAACAACGATATAATTCAGATCAATATGAATTTAAAATACTAAAAATGCATTTATTGGAAACAATAAAGCCCACTATGACCAAGCAACTGATTTTAGACATTTCAGTTAACTATGTTGATGAAAAATTTATAGATTTTATGGAGGATAACATAAAAAAATATCCGGGAAGTTCCTCCATCAAATTCAATATTCATGAGCCCTCACAACAACAAAAACTTACACTTACAACCCTTGAAAAAGGATTTACTATGAATGATGAAATGTCAGACTATTTGTCAAGTAACAAAAACATTCAAGTATCAGTTTTAAATCAATAATACACTGGTATTTTGGATTTTTCTTAAAAGTTTGATATGTCATAATTACATTCTAACTACATTGGCTGTAAATTTGCACTAAATAAAACATCTATTAACACAACAAAATAAAAATTATGGCATTAGAATTTAACGACGCAAACTTCAAAACTGAAGTTTTGGAATCTGATAAATTATCAGTAATTGATTTTTGGGCAGAATGGTGTGGCCCTTGCAGAGCAATAGGTCCTGTAATTGAAGAGTTATCTAAAGAATATGAGGGGAAAGTAAAAATCGGGAAAGTGAATGTTGACCACAATCCAAAAATTTCCATGGATTACGGAATTACCAGCATTCCCGCTATTTTATTCATCAAAAATGGAGAAGTGGTAGACAAATTAGTAGGTGCCCAACCCAAAGGAAATTTTGTAAAGAAAATTGAAGCTTTGAAATAATTCAACCATTCGTTTAGTACTAAAAAAGGATGTCTTTTTGGACATCCTTTTTTAATGAGATTTATTTTTCATTTTATCTCTCTCCTGGTCTATAATGACGGTATTTAAATACAACCGGAAATAGAATAACCAATATCAATGCATATCCAGCAAAAGTCAACCATATACTTGTCCAGTCCTTTATATTCATTGCCGTATCAGTAAAATAATCTACTACCCATCCACTGCCTATTCCTCCAATGATGGCACCAATTCCATTTGTCA
>CAMCAY010000051.1 GCA_945872815.1 Chitinophaga pinensis | reverse complement strand
TATTCTTGACGGAACCGAAACAGACGAAGAACTATTGAAGCTTTCAAAAGACATTCATTACTATTTTGGATTAGGTTGTAGAAACGTTACGAAAATATTTGTTCCAAAAGATTATGATTTCATCCCATTACTAAACTCATTCAAGGAATTTTCATATTTCAGAGACTTAAATAAATATTCTAACAATTACGATTATCAACTCTCCATTCTTCTATTAAACAACATCAAGTATATGACCAATGGAAGCATTTTGTTGACAGAAGAAAGCCGTATATTTTCACCCATCAGTGTATTGCATTATGAATTTTATGAAAATAAAAACAGTCTAATGGAAGTATTACAAAACAATGAAGATATACAATGCATTATTGGTCATGGATGTATAGAATTTGGCAAAGCACAAATGCCTGATTTGTTTACTTACGCAGATGGTGTTGATATTATGGAATTTTTATTATCTCTATGACAATAAAACCTTTCCTACTAATTATATGTTAAAGATGTCAGGAATATAAAAACATTTTGTCAGTCTGTATTTATTTTGCTCAACAGGCACAAAATTTGATTTTTCTAGAAAAATAAATAAAACCTTAAAATATGAAACTAAAACAAGTACTGGCAACCATCGGAATCAGCGCCCTTACAACATTAGCTGTAATTTGGGGTTATGGGAATTTCACAAAAAACAGCACGCTTTACGCAGGTCAGCAACCTGGAATATTACCGGGAAATTACAAATTAACAGGTTATGGTGAGGGCAATAACACCCCCCCAACAGTTGATTTTACGCAAGCTTCAATGGCAGCACTTCCTGCTGTTGTTCATATCAAAACAAAAACAAACGCAAAACAAGTTACAAACAGTCTTCCCAAAATGCGTCAAAATCCCTTCGGCGATTTTTTTGGGGATGATTTATTTGAGCAGTTTTTTGGAGGAGGAAGAATCAATATTATTCCTGAACAAAAAGCATCCGGTTCAGGTGTCATCATCAGCGACGATGGATTCATTGTAACCAATAACCATGTCATTGACAATGCAGACGAAATAACTGTTACATTAAACAACAAAAAAACTTACAAAGCAAAAGTAATAGGTGCAGACCCTTCTTATGATTTAGCAGTAATAAAAATAGATGCATCTTCCCTACCTTACCTCGTTTATGGAAATTCAGATGAGGTTAAAATAGGTCAATGGGTTCTTGCAATTGGCTATCCTTTAAATCTTGAAACAACAGTTACAGCGGGCATTGTAAGCGCCAAAGCCAGAAGTCTCGGACTTAATAAGGATAAAACAGGAAATCCAGGTGGTGCTGTAGAATCATTCATACAAACCGATGCTGCAGTGAATATGGGAAACAGCGGGGGTGCATTGATAAATACAGATGGAAGACTAATTGGCATCAACTCTGCCATTGCTTCGCCAACAGGATATTATTCGGGATATTCTTATGCGATTCCGGTGAACATTGCCAAGAAAGTGGTTGACGATCTCATAAAATTCGGAACTGTACAAAGAGGATATTTGGGTATTCAATTTGCATCTGCAACTGACATGACAGATGAACAAAAAAAGAAAACAAACATTCCAACGGAAGCTTACGATGGCATTTTCGTTACTGATGCACCTTCTGATGGTGCTGCATTTGCGGCTGGCATTAGAAAAGGTGATAAAATATTGAAAATTAATGGCAGTGAAATTGTAAATGGAGGTGAATTGCAAGAGCAAATTAGCCGATATAAACCAGGAGATAAAATTACTGTAAACGTATTGCGAGATAAAAAGACAATAGCCTTCACCGTTACCTTAAGAAATAAAGTGGGCAATTTTGATATCGTCTCCAATGACAGCCAGCTTCAATTACTGGGTGCGGATTTTGCAAACCTCGATAGTAAAAAAGCTAAGGAATACGGTATTCCAGGTGGAGTAATTGTAAAAAAAATCAATAGTGGCGCATTGAATGATCAAACCCGCATGAAAGATGGTTTTATAATTCTTAGTGTAAATGACAAAGAGATAAAATCAATAGACGAAATGAAAAAAGCGATTGGAACAGAGAAGTCCTTTTCAATCAGCGGATTTTACCCCGGATATGACGGATTGTATGAATACCCTATAACGCTGGATCAATAAATTAGATTAAATATTTTTCTAAGAGAGGCTATTTCAATAATTGAGATAGCCTCTCTTATTTGAGCCGCTAAAAAAACAAAGTGAAAAGTATAAATTAAAAATTAAAAGATTGCCTACCGCAAGGCATGTCAAAAAGATTGAACGTTAAACTATTGAACTCGCGAAGCGACTTAAAACATTAAACCTAAGCTACTTTCATATACACTGCATATTCCCCGGGCTTCAAGATGATACCTTCATTCGAAAACATACTGAAAGTTGAATCGTTTAACAATTGAACAAATTCTCCGTCGAAATCATTTGAAGCATTTACAAATTCACTGTTACCCAAATTAATGATTACTAGCATCGAACCCTTACCTATGCCACTCCTAAATGACAAAACTGTTTTTCCCTTATCAAGAAATTCAAAAAAATCATCCGTGATTATTGACTTTCTGATGTTGATTATTGTTTTATAAAATGATTCGGAAGTATCATCAAACTCCCATTGAAGGGAATCCTTGTCAAAAAACAAGAGTCTTTTTAAATTAGGTATCTCTTGCCCGCTATAGATCAATGGTAAAGAAAAAGGATATAGAAAATTGAATACTGTCAATGCTTTTACAAAAGGCCCATACTTTTCAAATTCTGTTCCATTCCAACTATTTTCATCGTGATTGGTTGTAAAGAACAATTGCAGAGATTGAGCAGGTGTATGGATTTGATGATGGATTAATATATCTTTCAAAAGATTCGTATTAACCGAATAATTTTTTAATAAATTTTCGGTAGCATGCATCCATTTCCATGAATAAATAATATCGAATGCCTTATAAAATTCTTCCTCTTCTGTTTCGGCCAACCAAATCAAGTTTTGTTTAATTTTTTCTGTTTTTATTCTTGCATGTACCCAGAAATCAAGTGGAGTGAGGTGTGCTAAATCCGCCCTGAAACCATCAATGTCAAACTCCTTCACCCAATAACACATGGCACGATACATTTCTTCATGTGCTGCAGGATTAAAATGATTAATCTGAATGACATCCGTCCAATCATACGGAGAAATAAACTCCCCTGTTTCTGTTCTTAAAAAATATTCTGGATGATTGATTGTCCATTCATTATCCCATGAGGCATGATTGGCTACCCAGTCTATGATCACTTTCATTCCCAATTCATGAATTTCCTTTACGAGATTTTTAAAATCTGTTGAAGAGCCAAATTCAGGATTTACCTCAGTAAAATTTCTTATAGAATAGTAGCTTCCTAATGATCCTTTCCTGTTTATAATACCAATTGTATAAATTGGCATAAACCAAAGTATATCTACACCCATGTTTTTCAATCTGGGCAGATGCTCCCTAAAAGAAGCGATATCACCACTTTCAGTATATTGCCTGAGATTGACCTCATAAATAACTGCCTTTCTGAGATAATTAAATAAATACGGGTTATGCTTCATTTGAAGAGTTCGAATAATCTTACAATTTAATGAACTAGATTGTAACTTTACAATGATTTTGATTATTGAATATCCAATGCATATAGGCATTTCCTAAAACAATCATACAGAAATGAAACAATTCACAATACCATTTACATACAGAAGTACGTTAATCAGTTCAATCAAGGAAAAAAGAAAAGTGAACGACAAGATGAAAAAGGACTTTACTCCAACCCTATTGGAACTTGGACCGGTACGTATTTATCTTGCCAGACATTTTGGTTTTTGTTATGGTGTGGAAAATGCTATTGAAATTGCTTTTAAAACTGTTGAAGAAAATAAAGGAAAAAGAATTTTTTTGCTCAGTGAAATGATTCACAACCCATCTGTCAACAAAGACCTTCAGGATAAAGGAGTTCAATTTCTACAAGATACTCAAGGAAAAACGATTGTCTCACTTGAGCAACTCACAAAGGAAGATATTGTTATCATTCCTGCTTTTGGCACTACTATTGAAATTGAAGAAAAATTAAAAAGCATAGGAATATCAATAGAAAAATACAACACTACCTGTCCTTTTGTTGAAAAAGTTTGGAACAGAAGTGAACAAATTGCAAGAAAAAACTACACCGTGGTTGTTCACGGGAAACCATCTCATGAAGAAACAAGAGCCACTTTCTCACATGCGGCTGTTAATACAGCTACCCTTGTGCTGAATGACATGGAAGATGCCATCAAACTGTCGAAATTTATTACAGGAGAATATTCAAATGCTGATTTTCATGAGTCTTTTAAGGGGAGATATTCACCGGGTTTTGATGCAGAAAAAGATCTCTCAAGAATTGGAGTTGTAAATCAAACCACCATGCTTGCTAGCGACACACAAGCTATTGCAGATTTCCTGAAAAACATCATGATTCAAAAATATAACCTAACTGAAGAAAATATTTCCGAAAGATTTGCAGATACACGCGATACGCTGTGCTATGCAACAAATGACAATCAATCAGCGGTGTACGGCTTATTGGAGCAAGAAGCTGATTTTGCAATAGTTGTGGGAGGTTACAACAGTAGCAATACTTCTCATCTAGTTGAATTATGCGAAGAGAAATTGCCTACATATTATATTGACCATGAAGACAGAATTTTATCTAAAGACAATATATCACACTATAATTTTCATGAAAAAAAAGAGTGTACTACCAAAAATTTTATTCCTAATAAATCTGCGGTTACAATATTAATGACTAGCGGTGCAAGTTGTCCTGATGCAATAGTGGAAAAAGTAATAGATAAAATAGGACAATACTTTTTATCAAAAGAGGATTATGAAAAAATTAAAAATGAGATAGTTGAAAAAAACATTGTTGATTGATGACAATTACAAATCAGCTTACTTCAATTTTGTTGAAACAAGCTTCAAAGCAAAATCCAGCTGTTCTTCCATACTAATACTTGTATTATCGAGCAAAATAGCATCAGAAGCCATTCTAAGCGGACTTACTTCTCTGTTTGAATCGATATAATCTCTCATTTCAAGATTGTTTTTTACTTCTTCGATGGTGATGTTGGGATTTTTTTCAAACATCTCTTTAAATCTTCTCTCAACTCTTACTAGAATTTCAGCAGTCATAAAAATCTTTAACTCCGCATCAGGAAAAACTGTTGTACCGATATCTCTTCCATCCATGACAATACCTTTTCCTTCGCCCATTTTTTGCTGCTGTTCTACAGCAAATGTTCTCACTAATCCAATGGTAGCCACTTCACTTACTTTTTCAGCAACCACCAAATCCCTGATCAAATATTCTACATTTTCATCGTTAAGATGCATTTCAGATTGCTGTGACTTATCGTTGTAAACAAAATGAAGTTCAATATTTTTCAATGCATCCAGGGTTATTTCATCATTAGTCCAATCAATGTGATTTCTTAAAAAATAGAGCGTTACAGCCCTGTACATTGCTCCGCTGTCAATATAAACATATCCCAATGATTTAGCCAATTGCTTTGCCAATGTACTTTTTCCGCATGATGACCAGCCATCGATCGTAATGATGATTTTTTTCATTTCAATAAATTAAATCGATTCGTTTTAACTATCCTGATAAATTACAAAGCAAGAGTAAATAAAAAACTGCATGAATAAACCAAGATGATTTTATAACCTATTTGATGCAGCCATTACTTAATCGAAGCACAAAATATAATAAAATTGGGAATTTATTGGGTAGACTTTTACCAAAGAACAAAGGTTTACAGATTTCCGTTTAAAATAAAGCGAAAAATCTGTAAACCTTGTCCTTTAAAAGGAATCATGGCATTCCTTTTAAACCTACCTATCTTATAATTTTACGATTTTTTTAGATTGGCGAATTTTTCCCTGTGTAAATTCGATGATATATGTACCAGGCCTTAAATCATTTCCAAAAGACGAAACATCATTTGCTTTTATTGTTGCTGATTTAATCATTCTGCCTTGCATATCAAAAACTTTCACCTCTACTTTAACTTCATTGGATGAACGAATCTGTAAATTGAAATTACTGTAAGATGGATTTGGATATACATTAACATTCATGAAATCAGAAGCAATTACTTCTGGTTCTGATGTTCTCACATTATTTCTAATAGTTATTGCCGGCGAACAAATCTTTATTGTATTAGAAAGTTTAGCACCTTTATATGCACTGTTTCCGCATGCAGAAGTATAGCGAACTTTAACACTGTCCGTAGCTGTAGCTGCTGCATTACTTGTATATGTCACTTCCACCATTTGCGATGTTAACGAACCAGAAGTGATTGATCCATAATTATTAAACAATGATCCTTTAAATGACCATTCGTAACCACTTGCTTTAGTATTCGAAGGCAAAGCCGGCGCAGTGTAGCGATATACTCTTGCTCCGCAAGCATCGTTTATTAAAGTAGTAGTAATACTTGCAGGGTTTGAAGGTGATGATAACAATACATTGGTTAATTTAATTGCCTTATTCAAACCGTTACCGCAATCAGAAGCATATAAAACCCTCACACTATCACCAGAAGCTGATGCTCTGTTTTGTTTGAATCTTACAACTATTATTCTTGAATTGATATTTCCTGAATCAACCACAGCCATACTGGTGTCAGTAAATGGATCGCCTGTTAAAGACCCAGTAAAACTCCATATATACCCCTTTGCAGGAGCTGTTGTCGCGGAAGAAGCAGATAAAGCTGGTGCTACATAACGATACACTCTTGCACCACAAGTATTAGGCGCAATGGCTGTAATAGTTATACTTGCAGGAGCTGAAGGTGTTTTTAATAAAGTATTAGTCAGCTTTATAGATTTATTTGCAGAAGTTCCACATCCTGAAAGAAAGCATACCCTTATACTGTCTCCAGTGGTTGCAGCATCATTTGATTTAAATCTAACTCTGATAATCTGAGAATTAATAGTACCTGAATCTACAACTGCATTGGTAGTATCATTGAAAGGATTTCCTGCAAGGGAACCTCTAAAAGACCATTGCCATCCGTTTGCAGCCAAACTAGAACCTGAAGCCTGAACCAAAGCAGGTGCTGAATACCTATATATTTTCGACCCGCAAACTGTTGTACTTACTGGTGTTATTGTAATGCTTGCAGGTGCTGCCGGAGATTTTGTCAATACGTTTGTCAAAATTGAAGCTGTGTAATTTCCTGCTCCGCAATCAGACGTGAATCTAACCTTAACGCTGTCACCTCTTACTGCTGCAGCACTGTTTGTAAAGCTAACCAATATCATTTGAGAATTAATTGTACCTGAATCTATTTGAGCATCGTTTCCTAATATTCCTGTGAAAGCCCACTCCCAACCTGTAGCAGAAGCAAAGGTTGAAGAAGATGATGTAATAACTGGAAGTGATGGTGCTTTATAACGGTAAAGCTTACCCGAACATACATTGGTCATTACAGGAACTATTGTGATTGCTGAAGGAGCAGTAGGCACTTTCAATTCAGTGATGGATAATTTCAAAGATTTATTCTTTCCATTTCCGCAAGGAGAGGTAAAACAAACCCTTACACTATCTAAAACAGTTGATGCTGCATTACTAGTAAATTTAACTAAAATTACCTGGCCATTAATATCCCCTGAATCAATCACTGCAGTTGCACCTAAATTACCAGTAAATGACCATAACCAACCTAAAGCGATTACATCTGAATTACCAGTATTTACCGGCAAATTTGGAGCAGAATAACGATAAGTTCTTGCACCGCAAGAATTTGTAGATACAGCTTTTACTGTAATTCCCGATGGAACATCTGAAATCACTTCCAATACTCTAACATTTACACTGTCTTTGCAAGAAATATTACCATTGCTTACTGTGAGATAATACACGCCGCTTTGTTGAGGAACAACACTGATCAAAGATGAAGTTTCTCCTGTTGACCATTGGTATGTATTTTGATACAATACCCCATCAACATTTTCTGACTCTGCTAACAAATCAATAGTTCCTCCTCTACAAATAGAAATGTAGTCATTGATTATATTGGCATTTACAATGTTTACAAAAACACTGTCAGTTGAAAAACAAGTTCCATTTCCCACTGTACAACTATACCAACCTGTTGCAGAAACTGTAATCGAAGATGTTTCAACTCCATTATTCCATAAATAACTATTGAATCCATTCCCGGCAAGCAAAGTGTAGGATGCTGCACAAACATTAACTGTATCTAAATTAAATACTTCAGGTTTGTATACATTTATTGTCATACTATCTATATAAGAGTTGTTTCCAACTTTCATTGTACAATAGTAGGTTGTTGTAACATCAGGATGTATGTCAATATTTTGGGTTGTATCTCCTGTTGACCAAATATAACTTGGGCTGGCAGCTGCTTCATTTAATAAGCATCTTACTGATAAACCGGCTTTTTTGCAAGTAGAAGAAGATTGTTCTATCGACGCACTTGTATCTGATAAATAATAACTAATTGCGCCACTATTACTTTCATCTGCATTCCAAAATTCAAATTTAGATCCATTATTTTGATAGTTAATAAATCCTCTATTGCCTCCGGGAAGTGCGAAAAATTTACTGCTGTTGGTCGCGGCGATGTTAGGATTATTCCAATAAAAACTTCCTTCTTGTTTCATTTTACCGCCGGCTATATTGCTTCCGCCTAAATCATCAACCAATGTATTTAAATCATTTACATTTGGAACATTCCAATCAAAAGGTGATAAACCTCTTGAATCATTCACTGCATACCAATTGTACAATTTTCCGTAAACATTTCCTAAAGATGAATCGTTGTTATAATAACACCATGCTCCTGTAGTAAGATTAGCCCATTGTGACAAATCTGATACTTGAGGAATGATATCCCCATTTCTATATCTGCTGACATTCAGATTTTTTTGCAACCAGATTTGATTGTTTATATTAACAATTGGATATTCATTTCCATCAATATCCAATAACAAAGCTTTTGCTTTCAGCGTCTGCATAGTACCCGAACAAACATTTGTATTAGTGTTTTCAATGTTTAATTTAAAATTACTTCCGGTGTAAAGTTGATTAACCTCATTATTTGAAATCACTCTGTTATAAATAGCGATATCATCCAACTTTCCGCCAAACCAATTGCATCTGTTGCTATTGGTATTTCCAATAGTCAGGTTATTGTTATTGTAGTTTATCGTATTAAAAAAAGAAAGTGCTCCGCTCATGATTTCCTGAGGAACACCATCAAAATAAAATTGAGAAACACCCCTTAAACCACTGGCTGTAAAAACCAAATGATGCCAACTCAAACCATTCATTGAATTGATACTTGTACCTCCTACTTCTTGAGTACATTTTCCTAAAACTGCGTTTACTGTTCTTGAAGAATTACTAGTTCCATTGGTTGAAATGGAATAACCACCACATTGGTTTGCAAGTGAATTAATTTCCAAAATTCTCGGATTGCAACTTCCACCTTCCATGTATAACCAAACAGAAACTGTAATTTCATTTTGAACAGCTATAGAATTACTAAACGGTATTGAGATATAATTGTTTCTTCCGTTAAAACTATATGCTTGATTGTTAGTGCCAGTTCTGTCGTTTGTTAAATTAGCGCCATGTACAACACCATTGTTACCATTTCCGCTTTGGTCGTTTGCATTACCATTAAATGGATACCATGCAACTAAACCTCCCGTAGGCAAATAATTAGGGGTTTGTGCTTTAATTACAACAGACAATAAGATAACTGAAAAGAATAGAAAGGAAAGCTTTTTCATAGTTTTAGGGTTCGGGTTTTAAAAATTCACAAGTATCACTACTTACTTATTCTCAATAACGAAGATGAATAACCTATTATTGTATGAGAAGTTATTATTTATATAATTTTATTTAATTAATTCATATAAAATTGATAATCAATTAAATAATTATAATTCTATTAATAAAAAAAGGACCCAATTGGATCCTTTTTATTCAATTATTATTAAATGTATCTATGTTAAGTGGATGATTTTTTTTCTTTTTTCTTAGGTTCTTCTTTTATTTTAAATGAAATTTTATTTTCTTCTTTGTTCAAATCTGCAATTACGGTATCACCAGTTTTGATGGTTGAATTAAGAATTTCTTCAGCCAAAGGGTCTTCCAGGTATTTTTGAATTGCTCTGTGAAGAGGACGTGCACCAAACTGACTATCATATCCTTTCTCGGCAATAAAATCCTTTGCTTCTGGGGTTAGTTCTAATGTGAAACCAAGATTGCTCAGTCTCTTCATTACACCTAACATCAGGATATCAATTATCTGGAATATATTTTCTTTATTCAACGAATTAAATATGATTACATCGTCAATTCTATTTAAAAACTCCGGGCTAAACGTACGCTTCAATGCTTTTTCAATGATAGCCTTGTTGTTTTCATCCTGATTTTCCTGGCGCGATTGGGTTGCAAAACCAACTCCATCTCCAAAATCTTTCAGTTGACGAACACCTATATTTGATGTCATAATGATCATCGTGTTTTTGAAATCAACTTTTCTACCAAGTCCATCAGTTAATTGTCCGTCGTCTAAAACCTGTAAGAGAATATTGTAAATATCGGGATGAGCTTTTTCTATTTCATCGAGCAAAATAACGCTGTATGGTTTACGTCTAACCCTCTCCGTTAGTTGTCCACCTTCCTCATATCCAACATATCCCGGAGGTGCGCCGATTAAACGGCTTACAGTGAACTTTTCCATGTATTCACTCATATCGATTCGAATGAGTGAATCTTCGCTATCAAACATGTGTTTGGCAAGTGAACGAGCAAGCTCTGTTTTACCTACACCAGTTGGTCCTAAGAATATAAAAGTTCCGATTGGTTTTTTAGGATCTTTCAATCCGATTCTGTTTCGCTGAATCGACTTTACAATTTTTGCAATGGCTTCATCCTGGCCGATGACAGCACCTCTCAAATCATCTGCCATACGACGAAGTTTGTCGGTTTCAGCCTGTACCATTCTTTTAACAGGTATGCCTGTCATCATGGATACTACTTCGGCAATGTCTTCTTCTTCAATAGGAAAACGTTTATGTTTGCTTTCTTCCTCCCAGTCTGATTTCGCTTTTTCCAATTCTTCCTGCAATCTTTTTTCAGTATCTCTCAACGAAGCCGCCTCTTCAAATTTCTGACTTTTTACTACTCTACCCTTTTCCTGCTTTATGTTTTCTATTTTTTTTTCGAGCTCTATTATATTTTCAGGAACATTGATATTCTTTATGTGCTTTCTTGCTCCTACTTCATCCATCACATCAATTGCCTTGTCCGGAAGGAGTTTATCCGTCATATAACGGTCACTCATTTTTACACATGCTTCTATTGCGTCTTTGCTGTAAGTAACGTTGTGATAATCTTCGTACTTGTTTTTAATGTTGTTTAAAATTTCAATCGCTTCTTCAATAGAAGGTTGTTCAATCAAAACTTTTTGAAATCTTCTGTCTAATGCACCATCTTTTTCAATGTGCATTCTGTATTCATCAAGCGTAGAAGCTCCAATGCATTGCAACTCACCACGTGCCAATGCAGGCTTGAAAATATTAGACGCATCCAAAGACCCGCTGGCACCACCTGCCCCAACGATTGTATGAATTTCATCAATAAACAAAATAACATCGCGGTTTTTTTCTAATTCATTCATTATAGCTTTCATCCTTTCCTCAAATTGCCCACGATATTTTGTACCGGCTACTAAAGCTGCGAGATCCAGACTTACGACCCTTTTATCAAATAAAACCCTGGATACTTTTCTTTGAATGATTCTTAAGGCTAACCCTTCCACAATCGCCGTTTTACCAACACCAGGCTCCCCAATTAAAATTGGATTGTTCTTTTTTCTTCTGGAGAGAATTTGAGATACACGCTCAATTTCATTTTCTCTTCCTACAATAGGGTCCAATGAACCATTTTCAGCTAACCTTGTAATATCTCTTCCAAAATTATCAAGCACGGGGGTTTTAGATTTTACTTGCCCTGGTCCAGATGATTTTGGCGTTTTTTGTTGACCAAATTGTTTTCTTTCTTCACTGAATTCATCGTCGTCGTCTTCATTGAATTCTGCCTGAGGAGGAGGCGTAGCAACAAATCCCAATTCAGTATTGAATGAATCATAGTCAACATTCAATTGATTTAAAATCTGAGTAGCTACATTCTCTTTATTTTTCAAAATAGAAAGCATCAAATGCTCTGTTTCCACCTGAGTACTTTTAGTAGCTTTTGCCTCCAATACAGTTATCCGAATTACTTTTTCAGCCTGCTTTGTTAATGGAAGTGAATTGATATTGGCAATGCTTTTTCCTGACTTGTCTTTTACAGTCATTTCTATTTCTCTTCTTAAGTCTGATAAATCAACATGAAGAGTTTTTAGAATTTTTACTGCAGTATTTTCTCCGTCTCTTAATAAACCGAGAACCAGATGTTCCGTACCAATAAAATCATTTCCCAAACGCAATGCTTCTTCTCTGCTGTATGAAATGATTTCTTTTACTTGTGTTGAGAAATTATTATCCATTCTCTTAGTTTTTTGTTGTTACAATAATAGCAATTATTTGAATCGTTTTATTCCGCAGTAAATATAAATGTTGATATGTTGAAAATTTGTTGCAATGACTGTTAATTTCTTTGTAAATGACCTACATCAATAAAGTCAAAAAAAATTATGAAAAATTAGCAATCTTTAGAATTTTCAATTATTTTACACTTACACATCACTCAATATGAATGTCAAAATAGATACCAAAGAAAGATTCTCGGTAATTATTCCTGAAGAAAGCTCAATAACTGCTAATATGTCAGAGATTTTGCAGGAAATACTATATTCCTTTCTTGAAAAAACAATTCCTCATGTCATTTTAAGTTTAACTCAAATTAAAAGTTTGGATGAGCCCGCAGCCAAAATGATAATATCAGTTCAAAACCAATTTTATGAAAAAAACTGCTCATTCGTGATTTGTGAAGTTGCAGATAATATCAAACCACTTTTCGAAGAGAGCATGAATGTAACACCAACAGAGAGTGAGGCGTGGGATATTTTACAAATGGAGGAGATTGAAAGAGAACTGATGAAAGACTTTGACTAATTTCCTTTTTTACAACAATTTTTAATTCATAAACCCACTACAATTTGTTTGCTGTTACAATTTTAGGATGCAACTCTGCTATACCTGCTCATGGAAGGAATCCCTCATCACAAATTATTCAATTGCAAGACAACAGTTTTCTGATTGATTGTGGAGAAGGAACCCAAATGCAGTTGTCAAAATTCAAAATTAAAGTCAGCAAAATCAGCCATATCTTTATTTCTCATCTTCATGGTGATCATTATTTTGGATTAATCGGTCTGTTATCCAGTATGAGTTTAATGAACAGAACTCAGGATATGCATATTTTCGGACCCGCTTTACTAAAGGATATCATTTTACTGCAGTGCAAAGCCTCAGATACCGATTTTTCATTTCAAATATATTTTCACGAATTGGGAGAAAATGGGCTAATTGCAGAAACAAACAAAATGATGATTTCGAGTTTTAAAGTAAATCATCAGATTGATTGTTGGGGATTTCTATTTAAAGAAAAAAAGAATCCAAGAAGCATCATTGCAGAAAAGGTAAAATCATACGAAATCCCTTCCTCTTTCTATGAGCAACTTCAAAAGGGGGAAGACTATCAAACAAAAAAGGGAACAATCATTGCAAATGCTGAGGTGACAAACGAAAATGAAAAGCCAAGAACATACGCCTACTGTGCAGATACAATTTATAATGAATCAATTATTCCTATCATCAAGGAAGTGGATTTACTTTATCATGAAACAACCTACTTAAAAGACCAGGAAGATAAGGCATCTGCAAGATTTCACAGCACTACAGTTCAGGCCGGACAAATAGCTAAGAAGGCAGAAGTAAAAAGATTAATCATTGGACATTACTCATCAAAATACGAATCCATCGATTCTTTTTTAAAAGAGACAAAGGAGATTTTTGAAAATACAGAATTAGGAATTGAAGGTGCTTGTTACTATGTGTAACAAATATTATTTTAAAAATGCTTGAATTCTCTTTTGCAGCTGTTCACTTGCTGCAACTAATGGTAATCTTAATTGATTTTGAATCATTCCCATTTCGAAAAGAAAAGCCTTAATACCCGCAGGATTATTTTCCTCAAACATTAAATCATAAGCATCCATGAGTTGGTCATTGATCATTTTAGCAGAGATAAAATCCTGATTTAAACAATATTGTATGATGGAAGTAATTTCTTTGGGATAAGCATTCGCTGCAACGCTTATCAAACCATCCATCCCACAAGCCATTTGAGGTAAAGCGATGGCATCATCTCCACTCACCACTAAAAATCCTTCGGGCCGATCTTTTAAAATTCTCATACACTGTAACATATCTCCACTTGCTTCTTTTATTCCAATAATATTTTCAACTTCATTTGCCAATTTGATTACAGTTGATGCTTCTAAATTTCTTCCCGTTCTTCCGGGAACATTGTATAAAATAATAGGCTTGTTACTGGCTTCGGCGATTAATTTATAATGCTGAAATATTCCTTCTTGTGATGGTTTGTTGTAGTAGGGAGAAGCGCTTAAAATCGCGATTGCCTTGTTGATATCGGATGATTCAATTTCTTTGACCAGCTCCTTTGTATTGTTTCCAGCAATTCCAACGATTACGGGTACACGATCTTTTACATGATCAAACGTAAATTGAATGATTTCTTTTTTTTCTTCCTTGCACATTACAGGTGTTTCACCTGTAGTACCTAATGTTACAATATATTGAACCCCACCTTCGATAATATAGTCAATTAATTTTCCAAGAGATAAGAAATCAACCTCTTGGTTTTTTTTAAAGGGTGTAATGATAGCGACACCTGAACCTTTCAATAATTTCATCAGAAAAAATTTAAGTGAAGTTAAAGTAAAACAAATAAAAACAAAAACGATCTGTCTTCAATTAGTTTAAATTCTTCACTTTTTTACGATCGCAAAACGGGGGATTTAAACAGATAATCCCTGTCGTTGGCATAAATAAAAAGACAGGTTCCATTCTTTATCTCATCGATAATTGGTTTAGATAAATTATCGGGTATTGCAGGGCAACCAAGACTTCTTCCCAAAAAACCTTTGGTTTTTATAAACGCTTCAGAAACATAGGATGCCCCATGCATGACGATAGCCCTCTCATCAGCAAGATCATTGATTCCCTTCTCCAGTCCTTTCAAAACCAGTGAATAGCCATTTTTTCCAAAGTAGGTATTGGTAGTTTCATAAAACCCAAGACTGCTTTGGTTGCTGGATGGCGTATTGGAAAAATATTTTGCAAATGCTGTTCCGGAATTTCGGCCATGAGCAACGTATGTATTAAACAATAAACAACCGGATACAATATCAAAAACAAAAAGTCTTTTTTCATTGGAGGATTTGGAAAAATCAATGATTGATAAAATTTGTTGGTTTACTATTTTTCCGGCATGCTTCAAATTTTCAAATCCTTCCATTGCATACATAAAAGCATTTTCAGATAAACCTAACTCCTGCAATTTAAGTTGATCATACATGAGTTGGATGTTTTTGGTATAATTATTTTCGTCATCATACTTTTTATCATTGGCAATGAAATAAGCGGATATCCCAACAGGGATGTTTATTAACACAAAAAATGTTAGTAAAAAAAACAAAAGGGTTTTTAATGAAAGTAGTTTGTTC
>CAMCAY010000050.1 GCA_945872815.1 Chitinophaga pinensis | reverse complement strand
TTATTCTGATTTGATTGTTTTTTTAATTTCTACTTTGAAGTTTTCCATATTGTTAATCATATCATGATAATCAGCATTCACTTCATCAGTTGCAGGTTTTCCATTGATAGTCAATTTGCCCTTAGTTACAGATACTGAACAACTGTCTTGATTGATTAATTTGTCTTTAGCCAAAGCGTTGATCAAACAAGCACCTTTGTCATTCATTTCACATTCCCCTTCACTTTGGATGTTTTTTTCAATGTTTACAATTTCTGTTTTGTTTTTACATTCTGTTTTGTCGCAAACTCCCGGGCAGTTATTCATACCCGCAAGGGTAGGTGCGATAACCAATGAAACAATACTCATTAGTTTGATTAATATGTTCATTGAAGGACCTGAAGTGTCTTTAAAAGGATCTCCAACGGTATCTCCTGTTACTGAAGCTTTATGAGGTTCAGATTTTTTATAGAACATTTCGCCATTTATTTCAACCCCTTTTTCAAAAGATTTTTTTGCATTATCCCATGCACCGCCGGCATTGTTTTGGAACATTCCCATCAATACCCCGCTCACTGTAGCACCGGCTAAAAAGCCTCCTAATGCTTCAGCTCCAAGACCCGGCATAAAACCAATGATGAGAGGAGAAATGATAGCGATTGCACCAGGCAACATCATTTTTTTGATAGAGGCCTGAGTGGATATAGCAACACATTTATCATATTCGGGTTTACCTGTACCTTCCATAATTCCAGGGATAGTGCGGAACTGTCTACGAACTTCTTCCACCATAGCCATGGCTGCTTCTCCAACCGCTCTGATAGCTAATGATGAAAATATGAATGGTATCATGGCACCAACGAATAAACAAGCCAATACATTTGCTTTGTAAATATCAATTCCTGTAATGCCGGCTACTCCAACAAATGCTGCAAACAATGCCAAAGCTGTTAATGCTGCAGAAGCAATGGCGAAACCTTTACCAGAAGCGGCAGTAGTGTTACCAACTGCATCCAACACATCCGTTTTTTCACGAACATCTGAAGGAAGTTCACTCATTTCTGCAATACCTCCAGCGTTATCTGCAATAGGACCAAAAGCATCAATTGCCAATTGCATTGCTGTTGTTGCCATCATACCAGCAGCAGCAATAGCTACACCATATAATCCTGCACAAGTATAAGAACCCCAAATACCCCCAGCTAATACAAGAATGGGTAAAAAAGTCGACTCCATACCAATTGCCAAACCACCGATAACATTAGTAGCATGTCCGGTAGAAGATTGACGAATAATAGACAATACCGGGCGTTTACCCATGGCTGTATAGTATTCAGTAATGATACTCATTAATGCACCAACTGCCAAACCTACTGCAATTGCTCCCATCACACCCCATTTGGTAAATTCAAATCCTCTTAAAATCATTTGCTCAGGTAATAACCAATTCACTAAAAAAGCTGCAGCGATTGCAGTAAGGATCATAGAACCCCAATTGCCCATATTCAGTGCTTTTTGAACAGTATTTGTATTAATACCTGCGTTTTCACCAATGCGAACAAATAAAGTTCCAATGATTGAAAATAGTATTCCCACACCTGCAATCAACATTGGAAGAATAATTGGAGAAAAGCCATTTAAAACATCTTCTCCGATCACTTTGGTTTGTTGTCCTAATACAATTGTTGCAAGTACTGTGGCTACATAAGATCCAAATAAATCAGCACCCATACCGGCAACATCACCTACGTTATCTCCTACGTTATCAGCAATCGTAGCCGGATTACGAGGATCATCTTCTGGGATACCAGCTTCTACTTTACCTACAAGATCAGCCCCAACGTCAGCTGCCTTTGTATATATACCGCCGCCCACACGAGCAAATAGTGCTATTGATTCAGCACCTAAAGAAAATCCAGTTAATACTTCAATGGTTTTAACCATTTCTTCAGAATCAACGGATGCTCCAGGAGCAAAGAAATGTTTTAATACGATGTATAAACCGCCAAGACCTAAAACGGCTAATCCAGCAACACCTACACCCATTACTGCGCCACCAGTGAAAGATACCTTCAGTGCTTTACTTAAACTTGTTCTTGCTGCTTCAGCAGTACGAACATTTGCTTTGGTTGCGGCTTTCATACCAATATAACCTGCAGTAGCACTTAATACAGCTCCAATTACAAATGCGATTGCAATGCTCCAATGAGAATTTGGATTGGCATTGGCCATCACTGCCAAAAGTATTCCTACAATTACAACAAAATATCCAAGTACTTTCCATTCTGCTTTTAAAAAAGCCATCGCACCTTCAGCAATATAATCACTGATTTCTTTCATACGCGGAGTACCTGCATCTTGCTTAGATACCCAATTGAATTTGATAAAAGTGTATAAAAGGCCTAACAGACCCATGGCAGGAACAAGGTAAATCAGTTTTGACATCATAATAGTTTAATCGTTTTTTGGTCTGCAAAAATAGGGCAAAACAGATTAATATTTATTAATGAAAACAGGTTAATTATAAATTTAAAGCACCTTAGTTTAAAAATAATATTAATCTATTGGAAATAAACTGAAAATTGAACTTCTATTTTATATCATAGAAAATTCGGACAAGATTGTTTTTATTCAAATCTGTTTCTATATAAAATGATTTGCGTTTTTTCCCGTCAATGATTTCTAAAACTGAAGTGTTTGGTGGAATACCGCCTAGGTTGTTCGCAGCGAAAGTAATAACATTCGTTCCTGGTTTTAAATTAACCGTTAGAAATTGAGGCTTTTTTTTCACCGGAAATGTTCGGGTAATCCAAATGTCATTTACACTCAGGGAAATACTGTCTCCGTCTTCCACTGCATCATCCCAGATAGCAAAAATAAGTTGGGGTGAATAGGTAGTATAATCGCCCGAAATGCTAGATTCTCTCATGGAAATGTTATTTGGATCGCTACTGAAAGATTTCCCTTTTATTACAGAATCTTCATAATTTTTCCGGTCAATTTCATGAAGAACTGGATTTTCCTCATCATCATTTTCATTTCCTTTGCCTTCTACATATATTCTGAGTGCAATGAAATTGGCGCCAATGTTTTCAGTGTCTTTAAATGACAGGATTTTATTGAAATGATCAAATTTTAATTTTACAGAAGCACCGGAATAAGGTACTGTGCTTCCTTCATCCTCTGCAAAAAAACATAGCAAATTCAAACCTGTATCTAAGCTAACTCTTGCATTGTCCCTTCTTTTTTTGGAATCAATTTCATCGACAATATTACTTCCATTTAACTGAACAGATATAACATCATTGTCCTTGTTTTTTTGAAACTCAATTGAAAATTCAGTTGATTTGACAAAAATGGTATCATGTAGGCCCAAGTATTTTTTTGAATATTTTGGCTGTAAAATATTGTCAGTTGTATTTTTATCTAATGTTTCGTTGTTTAATTTCTTAAGTTCAATTGAATTATTCTGCAGAAATTCTTCCAAAAGTTTGCAGTTAGTATCGATGGCTGAAATATTTATAAGTTGTTCGTTATCGGTTAAACGCTCAAGTTTTAATAATAAATTACCCTTTGAATCTTTCTTCTGTCTAAAATATCCGTTAATAAAGCGGGGTAGGTGATTTGAATTTTGAAATACTGTATTAGTAGTGATTTTTTTAGAATGAAGATATAGTCTTCCGTTATTTTTTTTTGCCAGCATCATTTGATATTCTGCATGCAAACCATTGGATTCTATATGAAGCGTAGCGGGATAAACGATGTTTTTATCTGGAATTCCAATTATAATATTCAGATTAAAAGAAGGCGATGGTTGATTTTCGACATTGATTAATTGCCAATTACCTATTAGATTATCCTGAGCTTTTGAATCAATATTCAAGAGGAGAAAGAACAAAGAAAATGTAAGTATTCTGATCATGCAGTAAATGATTGAGCAATTGAAGCAATATTAAATTTACTCAAAAATTTCCAATTTGTTTTTAGGTCTTCTTTTTTCCTGCCAGGAAAAGTTCTTTAATTTACTTGTTGACTGTGGGATTTGTCCAATTGGGTAAAGTGTTCCACTGACTTCGTTGATATATTTTATTTTGAAAACCGCTTGTTCTTTAAAAAATATGTCAATAACATCTCCCTTGCTTTTGTTCATTCCAATATAAGCACTGTCATCATCCTGAGGATAGAAAATGCTTTCTGCTGGTGAACCCTTTGTTCTTAAATAATTAATCTTACCATTATCGAAATATCCATTGATTGTTTTGCCACACATTTGATTAAAAAATCCTTCTTTGGTTTTGTTTACTACTATGGCATTATAAAATACCTGAATTTCTTTGGGTTGTTGGTTTTGGGTAAATAAATACATTGTATCTCCCGCCAATTGTGTTTCACCATTCCAGCACAATGGATTTCCCAATAACTTAAAAGTAGAATCGGATGAGGAATAATGAAGGCTGTCGCTAACTGCCTGAATGGAGTCATTGAAAATTCGCACATGATGGAAGCCAATAAAATATCGAATGCTGTCAGCCGATTTAATTATGGGTTGTTTTTTTTTCTTTTTGATCAAAGTGTCAGCTTTTGGCATTTGATTATTCTCAATTGCTCTTTTTCCTGAATACAATGTATCTGCTGAAATATAGGTGCTGTCATTTTTCTGATACAAAATCATGACAGGCTTTCTGGTTGCCAAAAAAGTATTTTTCTTTTTGTCAATCAATATTTGATTCCCAATTACAATGACTTTATTTAAACTATCTACCAATTTCCCATTTTCTTCAATTTGAATTAAATCATTTTTTTCATCAAATGCAATTTTATTGCCGCTCATAAAGATATTGCTGTCGCGAAAACTTGTATTGTCCAAAAAAAGGGCTTCACCAGTTTGAAGATTATAGGTGCCCGATTTAGTATCAATAATTCCGTTTTTACTTTTAATATGGGTAGGAGAGATGAAGTAAGCATTTTTAAAGAATGTATTATAACGTAAGCTGTCTGCCAACATATCGTATTTAGGATCTGTTAAGTGTACATTGTTTTGAAAGAAAACATCTCTGGTGTCTGAATAATAAACAGCTTCTTTGCTGGTGAGTATAGTTTTTTCATTGATGATTTTACCGCCATTGGTATAGTTTGCTATTCCTGTTTTAATATTGTAAATTAAATTGTCAGTAAATAATTTAGCCTTCCCATCAGAAAATTTCACATTTTTTTCCAGATATGCAACTTGTTCATTGCCGATGTATTTTAAATATTGGGAGTAGGTATTCACCGTGTCGGCATCATTAATATGAACATTGCCAAATACTTCTAAAGTACCAAGACGTTTATTTAGTATTATACTGTCACCGCTTAAAACTGTATTACCTTGTTTTACCGAAGCTTTGCCACTTAAAGTTTCCAATATGGTGGAATCATTGATGGTTATTTGTCTTAAGTGTGATGCATAAATGATTTGAATGACTTTATTCGTATCTGAATGGATTGTATAGGGATTGTTTTCAGATTGTGCATAAATGCACTTACATGAAATTGCAGTAAGCGCCAATAAAAATATTTTAATAAATCTGCGCAAAATAAATTGATGAATATTAAAAAAATGAAAGGAAATTATTGTTTTAAGTAAGGAGAATTCAATGTGTCAGGTAATGGAATATTCAGTGGTGGTTGCTTTTTATTTTTACCAATAACAGAAATAGAAACATATCTTTTAGGATGCATTCGAATGTCATCCAATAATAGATTTAGTTTGTTTCCTGTTGAGGTGAGATTTTTATAAAGCGCCTGATCATTCATCAATAAACCCATCGAACCTTCTTTACCATTTAATTTTGCAATAGTTGTTTGTAAATCCGTAAGGATATTTTTTAGAGAATTAAAAGTTCCCTGTAAATCAATTTGTGAAACATTTTTAGATGTTCTATTCAAGTTGTCAATCAACTCATTTATTTTACCATTGTTTTTGGCAAAATTCCCAGTTACTGATTCTAAATTGTTGATAGTTTTTGTGACAATTCCTTTTTGACTATTAAGCATTTTTTCAAGGGAATTGCTGGAAGCAAGCAATGAAAAAGTAAGATTGCGGAGGTTTTCTATCGATTCAGATATGTTATTTTTTGTTCTGTTGTCAAAAATATTATTTGCATTATCAAGCAATGTGTCTAGAGAGCTAACAGCCGTTTTAACTTCAAAAAGGAGTGGATCAACTTTTTGCATCACATCATCTATCAGTCCTTTTTTTGCTGATGTTTGAATGGTGTCGTTTTTTTTAAGATAGATGCTACTGTCTCCAAGCTTAATTTCAACTTTAGAATTTCCAAGTGGATTGGGAATAATCAATGCAACAGAATTATTGGGTATGTTGATCTGTTGAGTCATTTCCATTTCTACTAAAATGGATCTCATATTTTTATCATTTGAAATGTTGTTTACCTTGCCTACCTGAAGTCCATTGATCATCACTGGGTTTGAAATAGTGAGTCCCTGAACATTACTATATCTGGCATAAATAGTCATTTTACTTCCAAATAGATTGTTGCCTTTTAAAAAATTAAATCCAAGAATCAACATTGATATGGATACTATTGCTATAATTCCTACTTTAGTTTCGTTAGATATTTTCACTCTTCAAATTTATGTGTTGTGTATTTATTGTTTTAAAGTCATTCTGAATTTCAAATTGGTAATTAATGACCTACTGCTGAATGATTGTTGTTTTCAAGTTGAGATTTATATCTTATGATGGCACCTGTAATAGATTCTGCAAGTTCTTGTTGACCATCTTCACTGTTCAAATATCTTTCATCTTCAGGGTTATTGATAAATCCAGTTTCAATCAAAATAGCAGGCATATTGGTTGCTTGTAAAACCCAAATACCTTTTTGGCGTTGGTTTACACCAAGAGCAGGTCTGTTGGTTTTTTCAACTTCATCATTAACATAAGTGGCAAGTCTGTCGCTTTTTTCCTGGTATCTTTTTGCGTAAATCTGAGCTATTGCTCTGCCTTCAGGAGTATTGAAATCAAAGTTATTGAACGCAGAGTCAGACCCACTCTCTATTTCAAAGTCTGATTCGTTTTGACCTTGATCATTCATAATCGCTTTTAATTTGTCACTCGTTTTATGAGCAGCGAATATCCATACACTCGTCCCATTTCTTTGAAGAGGCATTTTAAAATATTCATATAATGGTTCAACCGCAGTGTATGGCTTTGAGATTTTTTTTCTTTTTCTGCCCTTCCCTTTATAGGAAATTTTGTAACGGGTTACGGTATGGGTTCCTATTTGTCTTTTGCCTGTATTCAATGGGCCTGAATCTGCGTGAATGCAGATAAAAAGATCGCCTTTGTTTTCATTGGCTATACTCGCTTTTTCTTTAGGATTTTGATATATATCGCTTGTTCGGGTAGGGATAACATTCAAATCAGGCAATTGTTTTTTTAACTCCGCAACCAATTTCATAGAAATTGCAAGGGTTACATCTTTTTCGTTTGAACGTAAGGAATGCTCATATTGACCTACAGCTCCATAATCAGCACCACCATGCCCTGCATCCACTATGATTGTTTTTAATTTTTTTGTCTGTTGAGAAAAACCAGAAATTGCCAATGACAGAAGAAAACAAAATGACAGAAAAAATACAATTTTATTCTTAGACATCTTTATATGGTTTTTTGATAGGGTTAACAATTGAATAATATTAACACTGATAAATAATGTTAATATAGTTAATTTTGCGACACAATCACTATGAATCACATCTGCAAAGATAAGGCAAAATACATATTTATCGGGTTTCTGACAATGCTCTTTGTCTTTACTTTTTTATATGGAAAAACTAATGATGTGTTTGGTCAAATCGAGTCAAAATATATTTCAATCGATACGATACCCATTGATAAAAATAAATCTCCATTTTACAAAGAACTTACAAACAAGGGGCTTAACAATAATAACATCAATTTCAAACTTACAGATTCATTATTGAAAACGAATACAGATACGTTGATTTCGGATAAAGATTCAATTAAATTTAACACATCCAAAGATACTTTGTCAGCGCCGGTTGAATACTATGCAAATGATTCAATCGTATTAGACGTGAAGGATAAAAAAATAATGATGTATGGAAAAAAATCCAATCTAAAATATGGAGACAATGAACTTTCAGCACCTTATATTTTGTATGATCAGCAACTAAATATCATTCATGCTCATCTTGAAAAAGACAGCAATGGAAAAGTAATTGCTTTTCCTACTTTTAATCAGTCTGATTTTAAATCTATTAGTGATTCTATTTCATTTAACATGAAGAATGGGAAAGGGATTACCAAGGGAACTTACACACAGCAAGGAGAAATGTTTGTTTATGGTCAAAAAATAAAGAAAACAACAGCTCAGGTGTTTTATGCCAACAAAGGCAGATTTACTACTTGCAATTTAGATACACCTCATTTTGCTTTTGTTAGTAACAAAATTAAATTTATTAATAAAAAAATGGCATTCACAGGACCTGTTCATCCTGAAATAGAAGCGGTTCCACTACCTATTATTTTGCCTTTTGGAATTTATCCTTTAAAAACGGGTATTCATTCCGGATTTATCTCACCTAATTTCACAGCCAATGATCAGTTAGGGCTGGCATTGGAGGGTTTGGGTTATTACAAAGCAATTAATGAGAATTGGGATATTGTCACCCGGGGAACTATTTACTCTTATGGAGGTTGGACTATGAATGTAAGTCCACGATACAATAAACGTTATCATTATCAGGGAAATTTTTCTTTTGACATGCAACATTTTAAAAAAGGTTTTAAGGGAGATCCGGATTTTTCTTCTTCAAAGACATACAATATAAGATGGTCACATAGTGCTGATACAAAAGCCAGACCGGGAGTGAATTTCAATGCTAATGTAAATGCTGGAAGCAGTAAATTCAATGCGCAGGTTCCCAATAGTCCCGACAGGAATTTTACCAATCAGTTGAACTCTTCCATTACCTATTCAAAAGTTTGGAAAGATAAACCTTATAATATTTCAGTAAGTGCCAATCACAATCAAAATACACAGCAAAGACTCATCAATATCAATTTACCCGATATCGCGTTTAATGTAAATACACAATATCCATTCAGAAGAAAAGAAATTACAGGAAATTATAAATGGTATGAAAACATAGGAGTAGCACTAAATACCAACGCAAAAAGTTTGAGTTCTTTTTACGATACGGCTTCTAATATTATGAAGCAGTTTAGTGATAATTTAAAGTGGGGTACAACTCATAGTATTCCTATTACATTGTCACTTCCGCCGCTGGGGCCACTGCAGGTATCCCCCTCCGTTAGTTACCAGGAAAGATGGTATCAGGAGCAGTATAAAAGAGAGTGGAATCCTGCAGAAAAGAAATTGGATACCATTGTAAAAAATGGAATATTCACAGCAAGGGATATGAGTTTTGGAATCGGAATGTCTACAAGGATATTTGGTATGTTCTCATTTAAGAAAACAAGTAAAGTGCTTGCTGTAAGGCATGAAATCAGGCCCACTGTTTCGGCTAACTATAAACCGAATATGAATGCAGCTGCCTATTATCGAACTCAGATTGATACGATTGGAAATAACAATAAATTCAGTTATTATGAACGAAGTATTTTTGGAGCATTTTCTGATTCTAAGTTTGGTGGATTAAATTTTGGATTGGATAACATCGTTCAGATGAAAGTCAGAAATAAAAAAGATACTTCTAATGCATCAGTAAGAAAAATTTCTTTATTGGATGGATTAAGTTTAAACGGAAACTACAATTTTCTGACTGATTCTTTTAGAATGAGCAATTTATCTCTTAATGCCAGAAGTAATCTTTTTGATAAAATCAATATTACTGCCAATGCAGTATTTGATCCATATTTAAGAAATGATGCTGGCAGAAGAATAGATAAACTTATATGGACAAAGAAGCCTGCAACATTGGGAATGTTGACTAGTGGAGGCGTATCATTGCAAAGCAGATTTACAGGGGGAAATAAAAATGAAAAAAAATCTGGTGAATCTAAAGATAATTTGAAATACAATAAGCAGGGTGACATGTCGATGGATGAGTATCAATCAGAGTCTGATTACATTCAAAAAAACTCAGGCGAATTTGTAGATTTTTCTATTCCTTGGGATCTTGATTTATCTTACTCACTTCGATTTTCCAAATCGGTTAATTCTTTGAATCCTTTAATTTATAAAACGACGATATACCAGGATGTTAATTGGAGTGGACATATTAAGCTGACACCTAAGTGGAATGTTGGAGTGTCTGGTTCCTATAATATGACTCTAAAAGAATTGGGCGTTTTATCACTCAATTTATCGAGAGATTTACATTGCTGGCAAATGAATGTGGTTATGTCCCCCGTTGGTAGATACCGATACTTCACCATAAATATAAGCCCTAAGTCAAGCTTATTAAGGGATATCAAAGTAAATCGTACCCGATATTTTTACGATTTATAATTCATTTTTTATTTTACTGTGCATCAAATCAAACACTTTTTTATTCAGATCTTTTGTATTGATATTGTTTGATGAAACTGGGGGTAAAAATTCCATGGATAGCTTTGTTGGAAACAGATAAAAAATCTTATTGATGGGCATAGCAACTTTCGTTCCCTTGATGATACAAGGAACGATATTTTTTCCTGTTTCAATTGCCAATTTGAAAGCGCCGTCATAAAATGGTTTTAGATCCTGGTTGGTTCTGTTTCTGGTACCTTCAGGATAAATACACATGTGCATATTTTTCTCCAGCACTTTTTTCATATTCTCATAGCTGTTTATTCTGCTTTTTTCATTTTTTCTGTCAACCAATATGGAACCTTTTTTATAAAAAATACCAAACAAGGGTATTTTCGCAAAGGATGATTTGGCAATTGTTTTATTTGCACCCGGAACAAATGGAGAAGATAAAGGGATATCCAGTAGCGCATTGTGATTGAATACAATAATATAGTTTTCTCCTTTTTTAAAATTATGTAGTCCCTTAATTTTCAATGTGCATGCAATCAAAAATAACCAAACCCTCATCCATATTCTGGATAATGCCATAAAAAACGACATGCTGTTTTTCTCATTTCTTATCAATAAACTAAGAAGTGAAATTGGAAAAATAATTAAAAAAGTAAAAAGAAAACTGAGTAATCCCCAAAAGGCCCAAAACCTGGCAAAAATATTTTTTATTGTTTTCAAAATAATTGAAATGTATTGATTAATTGTTTTTCCAGTCTATAGGCGTTCTGCCTTTTTTAACCAGATATTCATTTGTTTTTGAAAAATGCCTGCATCCAAAAAAACCTTTGTTTGCCGAAAATGGAGAAGGATGAGCAGCTTTTAAAATTAAATGCTTTCCTTCATCAATCAACACTTCTTTTTGCTGAGCAAATTTCCCCCATAATAAAAAAACAATTCCTTCTTTTTCTTCTGATAATTTTTGAATTACCTCATCTGTAAATTCCGCCCATCCGAATGTAGCATGACTGAATGGTTCACCTTCTCTGACGGTAAGCGCAGCATTTAATAACAAAACACCTTGTGCTGCCCATTTAGTGAGATCTCCATTTTCAGTTGATACACTCAATCCAATATCACTTTGAATTTCTTTGAAAATATTGTAAAGCGAAGGAGGGAGTTTTATTCCTGGTGGAACTGAAAAACTTAATCCATGAGCCTGCCCTTTGCCATGATATGGATCTTGTCCGATTATAACTACTGAAACTTTCTCAAAAGGAGTTAAATTAAATGCGTTGAAAATTTGAGGACCGGGAGGAAATATAGTCTTTCCGACTGCTTTTTCTGTTTTTAAAAAAGTAACCAATTGTTCAAAATATTTTTTTTTAAACATTGGTTGTAGGTTTTTTTTCCAGGAAGTATGAATTTGTACATCCATTATTCACAATTAATTAATTCAATTATTAAGCATCAAAAGTAATTGTTTTATGTACGAATCATTTATTAATAAATCTAAAAATAAACTTCAAAGATTAATAATATATATCAAAAAATAAACTATGTTCGTTTTGAAAAAAAGAAAATCAATGATTACAATTTCAATATTGCTAAGTAAAGGCAAATTATATAAATGAAGAAGCACTTATAAAATTTATTTAGACAACAAAAACGTTTCGTGTTTATGTGATGTGTTTGGTTTAATATTGTAAAAATTAAAAAATAAAAAATGAAAAAGCAAGGTATGGTTTACATTTCAACTGGCGTTATTTGGTTGGTTGTAATGATATTTTTTGCCGTTATAGGTAACTATTATTATGAGAGGGATTATGAATCTTATTGGAATCTTGCAGAAAAAGCTTCTACCATTCAGCAAAAAGCTGTGTATATAGATAAGTTTGTTTCGGGATTCAAAGGCAAAGGTTTTGAAGGAGATTTCAATGCAGTTTTTTTTAAAACTCCAGATAATAGTTTTGACAAAAACCTTGAAGCTTTACAATCATTGAAATCCCGTTTGGATGAAATTCAAAAAATGAATGTTACTTCATTTGAATACCAGACTGCCATTCAGCAAATCACTGCTCAGGAACAAGGTGAGGCACAAGATATGCTCGAGGTGTTTTCGGGTATTTGGTGGAAAAACAATTACATTTTTTTATGGGAATGGGTAGCAGTATTAGAAGTTATTTTTTGCATCTTTTTGATTGTTTCAGGTTTGGTTAAAATGGGAGGGGGTTTAAAGAAAGTGAATCAGGCTATGAAAGATGCAGAACGTCAACGATTATTGAATAAGCTTGGGTAAAATGTCTTAAGAGTTCTGAGAATAATTAAAAAAGGCTTTACATCTCTGTAAAACCTTTTTTTGTGATTCGGATTGGATTCGAACCAATGACCCTCAGCTTAGAAGGCTGATGCTCTATCCAGCTGAGCTACCGAACCATGATTTTGGGTTGCAAATATAAGATGTTTTTATGTTTAAAAATAGCTTTTCAATCAATTATCTCGCAATTTTCGATATTTACTTTTTGTTTTTTTTACATAAATTAAAATCTGTTGTAAAAAACCTTTGATTTATATATAATTAGGCAGTACATTTGCATTGAAAGTAAAAGGTTTTACTATATCTTCTTTCGAAAAAAAATATTTAATTAAAACAAGCGTTTATGAAACAAAAATTAACACTATTCTTTTCTTTTATTGTTTTGGCAGGAAGTGTCGCCATCGCACAAAAAGAAAATAAATCCAGTTGCAGACGTCTTTTAGGAGTACATTTAAATGCTATGGATGTTAACACTCCAAAAGGTTGGAAAGACAACTCCATCCCTAAAACATTAAATGGTTTAAGAGAACAAGATCTTGGATTTTCTTTGTCTTATTGGAAATTAATTGACACAAGAGTTGATTTCTCTGCAAAGGCAACTATGATGTTTCATAACTACTCTGCAGTTGACAGAGGTGTTTATTCTACAAAATTCAATCAGTTGGGTTTGGAATTGGAACCAACTGTTAATGTAAAAGCTTTTGAAGATAATTACAATTACAATGCTTTTATTACTGCAGGTCTTGGTTTAGGATCTTATAGTAACAAATTTGGTATGTATGCTCCAGTTGGTCTGGGTTTGCAAGCTAATTTGGGTAACAGTACTTACATCATGTTGCAATCTCAATATCGTTTCACTTTGATGAAGGATGTATTGAAAGATAATTTATTCTACTCTGTAGGCTTTATCGGTAAAATGGGTGATGATGAACAAAAGCCTGCTAAATTGCCTCCGCCACCTCCAGTTGTTGACCGCGATGGTGACGGTGTTTTGGATAAAGATGACAAATGTCCAGAAGTTGCAGGTAAACCTGAATTGAATGGCTGCCCTGATAAGGATAACGATGGCGTAGCTGATGGTGATGATAAATGTCCAAGTGTTGCTGGTTCAGCAAAATACAAAGGATGTCCAATTCCTGATACTGACGGTGATGGCATCAATGATGAATTAGACAAGTGTCCAAAAGAAAAAGGAACTGCTAAATACAATGGTTGTCCAATTCCTGATAATGATAAAGATGGTGTAAATGATGAAATGGACAAATGTCCTGATGTAGCAGGACCTGCTAGCAATCAAGGTTGTCCGGTTATCAAGAAAGAAATCATTGAAAAAGTAAGTTACGAGGCTAAAAATATTTTCTTTGAAACCAACAGTGCTCAATTGGCTGAGTCTTCCAAAAAAGCATTGGATGGTGTATTTGAAATATTGAAATCAGACAGAACTTTAAATTTAACTATCGAAGGTCACTCTGATAATACAGGTAATGCTGAAAATAATAAAACATTATCTCAGTTACGTGCGGATGCCGTTAGAGATTACTTTATCAGCAAAGGTATTTTGGCTACTCGTCTAAAATCTACAGGATATGGTTCAGAAAAACCAATTGCTGACAATTCTACTGAAGAAGGACGTGCGAAAAATAGAAGAACAGAATTAATAGTGAACAACCACTAATCAATTGCTCACTTATATTAAAGAGGCTGTCTTAAAAGGGCAGCCTCTTTTTTTATAAAAATTTCACTGCTTTTGTTATAATTTTATTCTCAATTTAAATAGTGTGCAAAACATAGAACCATACTTTAATTGGCGCCATTTATACATCGCGGAAGAAGATGTGAAATCTCCTTTTTACGGAAGAGAATACAGCGAATTTGAGTATTCGGAAACTATTTATAATTACTTCATACACCCTCAATGGGATAATTTTGGTTCCAGAACCTTATTTATGAAAATTCTATATGCAGATTACGAACAGAAATTTGCAGTAATAGAATTGATAGGAGAGTGGAATGATGCGATTGAAAATGATATCATGACGCTTAGAAGAAATATTACTGATCTGATGTCTGAAGATGGTATTATCAAGTTTATGTTGATTGCTGAAAATGTATTGAATTTTCACAGCAGCGATGATAGTTATTACGAAGATTGGCTGGACAGATTATCGGATGAAAATGGCTGGATATCAATCATCAATTTTACAGAGCAAAGCAAGCATGATTTCAAAAAAGCGAGATTGACAAATTATGTGGAATTAATTGAAATACCTCAATGGAGAACCCTTAAGCCAGAGATTTTGTTTAATTTGATTGACAGCGAGTTTGCAAAAAGACTCGATTAGACTTCGGCAATCAGTCTATCCCTTAGGCCAAATCAATACAATGAAGAATTTTGTCAACCATATCTCCGGTGACATCTAAGTGGGTAACCATTCGAATTTGATTTGCAGAAATGGGGATACATAAAATCTGATGTCCTTTCAAATAATCAGCAAATGATGAGGCCGTATATTTCCCACTCACTTCAAAAATGATCATATTTGTTTCAATGGGAAGTATATTTGAAATGAAATCTTTTTTCTGTAAAGCAATGCCTACCATTTTTGCGTGCTTATGATCGTCAGATAATCTTTCAATATTATTTTCTATTGCATAAATTCCAGCGGCCGCCAGGTATCCGGCTTGTCGCATTCCGCCGCCCATGACTTTTCTTATTCTTCTCGCCTTTTGAATAAAAGTGGTCTTTCCCAATAATAAACTTCCTACAGGTGCACCCAAACCTTTACTTAAACATACTGAAATACTATCAAAAATTTCTCCAAACTGAATAGGGGTATGCTTTTTGTAAACTATAGCGTTCCAAAGTCTGGCCCCATCCAAATGAAGGGGAAGCTGATGTTTTATACAAGCATTTTTAATTTCAATCAAATCTTCCAAATCATAACAACTTCCACCACCTCTGTTAGCAGTATTTTCAATAGAAACCAAAGTAGTTGTAGGTCGGTGAATATCAATGGGATTGATGTTTTCAATAATTTGCTCAGCTTTAATTTTACCACGACTTCCTTCAATAGCTTTTACCTGACAGCCACTATTGAATGCTATTCCGCCACCTTCATAAATATAAACATGGCTCATTTTATCACAGATGATTTCTTCACCTGGATTTGTATGACATTTAATGGCAATTTGGTTTGTCATTGTACCACTTGGACAAAACAGAGCAGCCTCCATTCCAAACATCTTGGCAGTCATTGATTCAAGCAAATTAACGGTAGAATCTTCGCCAAATACATCGTCACCAACTTGCGCATGACGCATAGCTTCCAACATCTCAGGACTAGGTTTTGTAAAAGTATCCGAACGTAAATCTATCATTGGGCAAAAGTAAAAAGTAATAGTGAAAAATATACATATACACAGTTAATATATTAAATAAATTAAAATTTTAACTATTCAACTATTCAACCATTGAACTATTGAACCATTCAACCATTGAACTATTGAACCATTGAACCATTG
>CAMCAY010000049.1 GCA_945872815.1 Chitinophaga pinensis | reverse complement strand
TTTCCCTTTCTGCTTATGCAAGCATAGAATTGATTCCCGAAAATAAAATTATTGTTGAAGCGCTTGATAGAAAAGAGTTTCAGGAATTTGATTTAAGTGACTCTTTGCCAATTGATGGCAAGCTTGATTTACTGAAGGGCGTTTACAATAGGGTTACAAAAGAATTTAATACTCAGATAAATGGCTTCAAACTTTCTACATTTGTTGATGCACCTGCAGGATCAGGCTTGGGCACCTCTTCTACACTTGTAGTAGCCATTCTTGGTGCATTTGCAGAAATGCACAAACTACCTTTAGGTGATTACGACATCGCCCATTTGGCTTATGAAATTGAACGAAATGATTTAAGTCTGGCTGGTGGGAAACAAGATCAGTATGCCGCTACATTCGGAGGCGTTAATTTCATGGAATTTTATGATAGCGATAAAGTAATTGTAAATCCGCTTCGAATCAGGTCGCAATACATGCATGAACTAGAGAACAATTTGGTTTTATATTTTACTGCCACTTCCAGAGAGAGTGCTACCATCATTAAAGAACAAGTGAAGAATGTTCACAACAAAAATGAAAAGAGCATTGAAGCTATGCACCAATTGAAAGAACAGGCAAGGATGATGAAAGAATCATTATTAAAAGGAAAACTTGCAGAATTTGGAGAAATACTAGATTTTGGATTTCAGCAAAAAAGAAAAATGGCTGACAATATTAGCAACAGCTCCATAGAAGAAATTTATGATGCAGCAAAAAAAGCAGGCGCAACAGGAGGGAAAATTAGCGGAGCAGGTGGTGGTGGATTTATGATATTCTACTGCCCGGGAAATTCGAACTATGCAGTAAAAGAAGCGCTAATGAAATTTGGCGGAGAAATAAAAAACTATACATTCACTAAGTATGGATTAAGCAGTTGGTCTGTTTAATTTATTTAACTTTAATAATTATGAGTAATCAAATCAAACAAATCATCCAACAATCCATTGATGTAAAAGCCTTATTGTTGTCAGATGAAAAAATAATCCATACCTTGTCAGCATGTGTTTCTGAAATTGTTTCGGCATTTAAGAATGGCAACAAAGTATTGTTTTGCGGAAATGGCGGAAGTGCAGCAGATGCGCAACACTTAGCTGCAGAATTCAGCGGTAGATTTTATACTGACCGTGAAGCCCTTCCAGCCGAAGCATTACATGTGAATACCTCCTATCTTACTGCTGTAGCCAATGATTATAGTTATGAAGTTGTTTATTCAAGAATCATTAAAGGCATTGGTAAAAAAGGGGATGTATTGGTTGGATTAAGTACATCAGGCAACAGTGGCAACATTGTAAAAGCTTTTGAAACAGCCAGAGAAAAGGGTATGATAACTGTAGGATTTACTGGAAGTACTGGCGGGAAAATGAAAGAACTAAGTGATTATTTATTGAATGTTCCATCGAATGATACTCCCAGAATTCAGGAAAGTCATATAATGCTTGGACACATTATCTGTCAGTTGGTAGAAGAGCAATATTTCAACACTGCAAAATAAAATCAGCAGTTTTTGCATTTAATTAACCGATGAGTGATCAACAATCAATACAAAAAGGGCCTGTTACATTCCAAAACAACAACATTGAATGTATCATTCTTGCAGGGGGCTTAGGAACAAGATTACGATCTTCGGTTCCTGATCTTCCAAAATGTATGGCTCCAGTTGCTGGAAAACCTTTTCTTACTTTTGTAATTGATTATTTGCTCCAACAGGGCGTAAATAAATTTATTTTTTCGCTGGGCTACATGCATGAAATCATTGAAGATTTTTTAAAAAACAATTACCCCAATTTACATTATCAGGTTGCATTGGAGGAAGAACCTTTGGGAACAGGAGGAGCTATTTTTTTATCATGTAAAAAAGCTTCTGAAAAAAATGTGATTGTATTGAATGGAGATACTCTATTTAATGTGAACATCAAAGAATTATTGGATTACCATACTCAACACAATTCATCTTGCACGCTCAGTCTGAAACCCATGAAACAGTTTGATCGTTACGGAGTGGTAGAAATCAATCAGGATGGGCATATTCAATCCTTTCAGGAAAAAAATTTTTATGAAAGCGGATTGATCAATGGTGGTGTTTATGCTTTGAATGTTCATGAATTTGTTCAAATGAAATTTGACGATAAATTTTCTTTTGAAAAAGATTATCTGGAAAAATATTTCTCCACTAAGAAAATGATGGGGCTTGTTCAAGATGAGTACTTCATAGATATAGGTATTCCGGAGGATTTTGAGAGAGCCGGAAAAGAACTTTTATAATCCCAATCACTTATCGTATTTTAAATGATACCATTTAAAGAAATAAACAATACCTGGACCCTTTTTTTGGACCGAGATGGTGTAATCAACCACGAAAAGCACCTTGGCTATATCAATACATGGGATGAATTCAAATTTTATGATGGAGTCAAAGAAGCATTTAAATTGTTTTCAACTGTATTCCAACGCATCATAATTGTAACCAATCAAAGAGGAATTGGGAAAGCTGTTACCAAGTTGGAGGATTTGAATACCATACATCAGAATATGAAAGCTGAAATTGAATCTAGCGGAGGAAGGATAGACCAAATATATTTTTGCCCGGATATAGAATCCGACAGCCCAGATAGAAAACCCAATCCAGGCATGGGCTACAAGGCCAAAAAAGATTTTCCAGAAATTGATTTTACAAAATCAATAATGATTGGCAACACTTTAAGCGATATGGAATTTGGAAGAAACATTGGAGCTTACACGATTTTTCTTCCTACCACACATCCCGAAATTTCAGCGGAAGACAACAGAATTGATCTCATTTTACCTTCATTAAAGGACGTTGCTTTGCAACTTCAATAAATCCTGTTTCGTTAATTGAAAGATAAATACAATAATTTACTCGGAAACATTCAATTAGATAATTAAATTTACTTTTAATTGTAATTTATGAAACAGTTATTATTGATTTTTAGTTTATCTTTTTTCATGTCATTCGTATCTGGTCAAAGAATCAATAAGAATGAAACCATTCAATTTAAAAACAGCGAAGATTCTTTGAACAAGATTGCAATTAGAATATTACAAGGTTTTTCTTTTGAAGAAAGAAGATTTTCTGATAGCAGCTTTACAAAAATACTAGTTCGTGCACTCAAGAAAAACAATTCTTTTTATTACTCTTTCCCTAATTTGAAAAGCATTTCCATTTTATATCCTTCAGACAGCAGTTTTAGGATTTTTACCTGGCAAATGAAAATAAATGAAGATGCTTATGTCCATCATGGCGCTATCCAAATAAATAAAGAAGATGGTAGTTTGAAATTAATCCCTCTTTTTGACAAATCTAATGATATTGAAAATACTGAAGATACAGTCAGCAATAATCTTTGTTGGATGGGCGCTATTTATTACAAAATCATTCAGACAACATTCAATGATGAAAAATTATATACTTTGCTGGGATTCAATGAATATGGGTTGCAATCAAATAAAAAAGTCATTGAAGTCATGCATTTTGAAAACGGCATTCCAATTTTTGGAGGAAATTATTTCAGTACACCAAAAGATGAATCAGTTTCCAAAAAATGTTCAAGATTTGTAATGGAGTATAAAAAAAATGCAACACCCAGATTAAATTATGATGAGGATTTAAAAATGATTATAAAAGAACATCTTATTTCAGAAACCGATGAGCCAGAAAAAAAATATTCACTGATTGGTGATGGTGATTATGAAGGATTTATATGGAAAAATGGAAAGTGGAATTATGTATTGAAGGTATTCGACACAAAAACACCCAATGGGCAAGCTCCCATTCCTGCTCCCATCAGAGATCAAGATGGCCGTATTGACAATAAGAAATTGAAGGAAACAAACAATCAATAATACAATGTAGTGTATTAATCATCTAATTTTAAAACGGCTAAGAACGCTTCCTGAGGCACTTCTACATTTCCAATCTGACGCATACGTTTTTTACCCTCTTTCTGTTTTTCCAACAGTTTTCTTTTTCTGCTGATATCACCACCATAACATTTGGCTGTTACGTCTTTACGCATGGCACTGATATTTTCCCTTGCGATCACTTTAGCTCCGATAGCAGCCTGGATAGCAATCTGGAATTGCTGACGAGTTAGCAACTCTTTTAATTTTTCACAAAGTTTTCTGCCAAATTCCTGTGATCTACTTCGATGAATCAATGCACTCAATGCATCTACTTTTTCACCATTTAATAGTATATCCATTCTAACAATATCACTCTCTCTGAAACCAATTGGATGATAATCAAAGGAAGCATATCCTCTTGTCTGCGATTTTAATTTATCATAAAAATCAAATACAATCTCAGTTAAAGGCATTTCAAATATCAATTCAACTCTGCTGGGTGTAAGGTATCCCTGATGAATAAGCATTCCTCTTTTTCCGATACAAAGTGTCATGATATTACCAATGTAATCAGGCTTAGTAATGATTTGTGCTTTGATAAATGGCTCTTCTATTCTTTCCGTTCTAGTTGGATCTGGAAGTGTTGCTGGATTATGAACATCAATCTTCTCTCCTTTATTGGTATAAGCAATGAAACTAACGTTAGGAACAGTGGTAATGACCGTTTGATTGAATTCTCTTTCCAATCTTTCCTGTATGATTTCCATGTGTAACAATCCTAGGAATCCGCATCTGAATCCAAAGCCCAATGCCTGTGAAGTTTCCAATTCAAAAGTCAAGGATGCATCATTCAACTGCAATTTTTCCATGCAATCCCTTAACTCTTCAAACTTATCAGTATCTACCGGGAATATACCGGCAAACACCATCGGTTTTACATCTTCAAATCCGTCAATTCTTTGGTCTGTAGGATTTGAAACTGTTGTCAGCGTATCTCCAACCTTAACTTCTTTCGCATTTTTAATTCCTGTGATGATATATCCTACATCCCCACAATTCACCTGATCCTTTTTATCCATCGACAATTTCAGGATTCCTACCTCATCAGCTTCATACTCTTTATCGGTACTGAAAAATTTAACCTTATCTCCTTTCTTTATTGAACCATTGAATATTCTGTAATACACAATGATTCCTCTGAAACTATTGAAAACGCTGTCAAATATCAATGCTTGTAATGGTGCATTAGGGTCTCCTGATGGAGCTGGAATTCTTTCGCATATCGCATGTAAAATCTCTTCGATTCCAATGCCAGTCTTTCCGCTTGCCAATAAAATATCTTCTTCTTTACATCCAATCAAATCAATGATCTGATCTTTTACTTCCGGAATCATGGCTCCATCCATATCCACTTTATTGATTACTGGAATAATCTCCAAATCATTTTCAATAGCCAGATATAGATTACTGATTGTCTGTGCCTGAATTCCCTGAGTGGCATCTACCAATAGCAAGGCACCTTCGCAAGCCGCCAATGCACGGCTCACTTCATAACTGAAGTCAACGTGTCCAGGAGTATCAATTAGATTTAAAATATAATTTCCATCCGGAGTGGTAGAAAGTGGATTGGATTTTTTATAAGGATAATTTATCTGAATGGCATGGCTTTTAATGGTGATGCCCTTTTCTCTTTCAAGATCCATATCGTCCAATACCTGAGCCTGCATTTCTCGATCGCTGATGGTATTGGTGGTTTGCAACAATCGATCAGCCAAAGTACTTTTACCATGATCAATATGTGCTATGATACAAAAATTTCTGATATTCTTCATGTTCTACAATCTTCTTTAAAGTGCAAAATTAACTCATTTTAAGGAGAAATCCGACAGACTTACAGCTCAGTATTATATTAATAGTTTGACGTAAATAAATCACAACTTCTGCTTTAGATCAAACTGTTTCTTAAACCCGGCTAACAAATAGATACATAATAAACAATATGCAATTGAGCTAATGGTAGCAATTGCTTCAACACCATATATTGGAGCAAAAATAAGGTTCATTGAAATTATAAAAAGCAACCCAAGCAAATCACCAGTAAATATTTTTTTTACATTTTTATTTCCGATATAAACAGAATTAAGCAGCGTCAATATTCCCAAACAAACATAACCGGGCATTAGTATTTGCATAAAATGATTCATCTCACCAAATCCATTTCCAAATACAAAAGGGTAAATAAAACTACCTGTAAAAAAAAGAACTATCGCACTTAAAATTATTATGCCGATATAGGGTGTCATGATTTTTTTCCATTGTCGAATAGACATTTCATTTTTACCGGAAGATAAATAAGGAAGAATACTTGTGCTGAGAATAGAAGAAAAATAAATGAAATATTGTCCCATTTTACCACACTGAATATAATTGCTCAATGTGGATGAATCAGCATATTTTTCGACAAAAAAATTATCTGCTTTTAAAAATACAAAATATACTACTGAGGATATCATCATGTATGTTCCATATTTTAATAAAGGGAACCAATTTATTTTTTGAGGTGGAAGCTTAGCGTTTTTAAAAGAAAAAAGCAACATCAACAATCCCTGTATAAAAAAAACAAATGCATAACCTACGCTAACTTTCTGTAATGGTTCACTTAATCCATTTTCATTAAATAAATAAAGTAAATAAAATGAAAATAAAACGTTTACAGATAGCAATATAATATTTTGAAGTCCAAACTTTCTAATAGACGACAACAAACCCTGAAATAATATAAGCATCATATTTCCGGATGCATAAAGAATTAATGCAAGAATAGTTTGATTAAATGAGTAAGGTAAAAAAGGCAATAATACAAATGCTGAAAAAAGAAGTAAAAAAATAAAAAAGACTGAAACTAGAATCAGCTTTCGATGTAAAGCGGCTCTGAGATGAGGTTCGCGGGATAGCCATGCTATAACTGAATAATCCAAACCAAGGCTAAAGATAAATACAAAAAAACTAACAAGATATAACTCATTAAAATAATGACCGCTGTTTGACACTCCCAAAATTCTTGTAATCAATACATTGATAATAAAAACAACAGCATGATTCATCAATCTACCAATTACATTTTGTATGATTGATTTAGAGATACTCAATTCTTATTTGTTGGGTGTGATAAATAAACTGATGAATTAAATTATTTTTTCAAACTCTTAATAATAGTATCAAATTCATTGGCAACTAGACTTGCACCACCAACCAATCCTCCATCTACATCTGGCTTATTAAAAATTTCTGCAGCATTGGAAGCCTTCACACTTCCACCATATAAAATGGAAACAGTATCTGAAATTTCTTTGCCGTATTGTTGTGAAATTACCGAACGAATATGTGCATGCATTTCCTGTGCCTGATCACTTGTGGCTGTCTTACCTGTGCCAATAGCCCAAATGGGCTCATAAGCAATGATAAAATTCTTCATTTGATTGGCAGTCAAATGAAATAAACTTTCTTTCAACTGTTTTTCTACAAAACTATTCTGAGTATTTGATTCTCTTACGTTTAATGATTCTCCACAACAAAAAACAGGATTTATGCCATATTCCAAAGCCAGATTGACTTTACTGGCAAGTACATCATTACTCTCTTTAAAATATTCTCTTCTTTCGCTATGCCCTATGATAGCAAATTCAATGTTCATTCCCTGTAACATCTCTCCACTCACTTCTCCAGTATATGCACCATTTTTGGTAGAAGCTATATTCTGAGCACAAACACTCATTCCGGGAATTTTATCTGTTTTCTCTTTTACTTTCAATAAATAAGGAAAAGGAACACCCAACAATACCTGATGTGCTTCATTTAAATGAATATCACTGTTGACTAATTGATCCGTCAATTCCATTGCTTGTTGTAAATTCAAATTCATTTTCCAATTGGCAGCTGCAATTTGTTTACGCATTTTGATATCATTTATTTGTTGAAAATAATGTTGTCAATAATTCTTTTTCTTCTAAAGTAATATTTTTATTTTTCATCTTCTTCCAGTTATCAATATCCCTAAATGCTTTTTCAAGTTTATACTTTTCATTACCCCAACTGAAATGTGGTAAATGTTTTTTAGGAAAACCCTGTGTAAAAATATTGCAACATACTCCTATTGTTGAACCGGTATTAAAGCATGTATTAATTGCTGATCTGCTATAATCACCCATCAAAAGGCCACCTTTGTTTCCAATTTTGACACCTTTTTTATTCAAGTCTATTTGAAAACTAACTTCCTCTCCTGTATTTTTTACATTGCTATTACTGGTTCCAGCTCCCAAATTACACCATGCACCAATTACACTATCACCTAGATATCCATCATGTGCTTTATTGCTGTATTCAAAGAGTATGGAATTTTTTATTTCACCTCCTGCAATACAATGAGGGCCAATCGTTGTTGCTCCGTATATTTTTGAACCCATTTTCACTACACTATTTTCTCCCAGAGAAAAAGGTCCTCTGATCAAACTCCCCTCCATAATAGTCGCATTTTTACCAATATAGATAGGCCCTGTACTTGCATTAAGTGAGCAATTATAAAGGGCTGCGCCTTCTTCTACAAAAACATCTTTATCATTAACAACATAATTAGTTGAATGCATTTTTGCCGAAATTCTGTTTTGGGTTAGTAAATCAAAATCTTTTCTCAATGCAAAATCATTCAATTGAAAAATATTCCAGGGAAAATGAATAAAACGTATTGTATCATTTTCCGGTAATTGCTTTGACGATTTGGATAGTTCAATGATTGACAAAAAGTTATCCTTGGTTGGAATCACATTGGCGGGAATCTCAACAATATCTATACCTTCGGTTGGAGTGAATAAAAAATTAACATGATCGCCCAGTAATAATTTCCATTTTTCCCTAATTGTCAAAATGCCAATTCTTAATTCTGATACGTGTCTAGTTGCAGTGAAAGGCAATAAATCAGTCTTGCAGTCATTATCGTTAAGAAACAAGTTCATTCCATTAAAAATAACAAGTTATTGCTAGATTAGCGACAATAATATTCAATTTGATTTATGAATTAAAAAAATACCTGCTCTGAAAAAGAGCAGGCATATAATTTTATAAAAGCGGAAGATTTATTTTGCTTTCTTCTCGTAACGTTTTTTAAATTTATCGATACGACCCGCAGTATCCACCAATACATTTTTACCAGTATAGAAAGGATGAGAAGTATTTGAAATCTCCAGTTTAATTACTGGATATTCTTTACCATCTTCTTCCCATACGATTGTTTCACTGCTGTGGGCAGTTGAACGGCTCAAAAAAGTAGTACCATTACTCATGTCCTTAAAAACTACCATTCTGTAGTTCTTTGGATGGATATCTTGTTTCATATTTTCAAATTTGTGTACGGATTTTGCCGTACGTGTTATAAAAGGAGTGCAAATGTAATGATTTTTTAATAAAAAGAAAAATTATTGAAGATCAACTCTTCATATTGACATATTGTAATGCCAATTCGAGATTCCAAGTCTTGCTCAATGCTATAACTTCCTGTAAATCATCTATTTTCTTACCAGTAATTCTTATAATATCATCCATAATAGCAGCCTGAACTTTCAGTCCGCTATCTTTGATTAATTTCACAATTTTCTTGGCATCTTCTTGCTTAATTCCATTTCTTACCGGAATTTCCTTTTTGGTAATTTTACCACTTACAAATGGAGCTTTACTTAAATCATATATTTCTGCTGCCAAACCTTGTTTCATACTTCTACTAATCAGCACATCTACAATTTGATCTATTTTCATATCGCTGTCAGCTTCTAAGTTAACTTTAAACTCCTTTTTATTGAGATCTATCACAACATGAGAACCTTTAAAATCGAAGCGATTGGTAATTTCTTTGTTTACCACATTTACTGCATTGTCTAAAGTTTGTAAATCCACTTTACTGACTAAATCAAAGGATGGCATAGATAATAAATTTATGGTTCAATATTTTGTAAAATTGTTTTCTTGTATTTTTCATGTGCAAGCCACATCATTACTGTACCCACAATCATTAGCAGTACTGCAATAAACTGTGCCTGAGTGGATCGTATCCCAAGAATCGAATAAGGACGATTGACTCTCATACATTCAATTAATAATCTTTCGGCTCCATTTAATAAAAGATACAAACCGAACATGAAATACGGAGCTTTTATTTTTTTTCTTTTTAACCAAAGAATTAAAAATAAGAAGGTACAAATGATTGTTTCATATAAAGGTGTTGGAAAAACAGGTATCGGCAGCATTCGGTTGTGTTCTTCTGCATTACCGGGAATCAGTATTCCGTCTTTATTTACATTCTGAGGATAGCTATAAGCAAACAACCATACCGGCAAAAAATTTGGACCTTTGAGCGCATAATGAGGCACTTCATTCAAAGAGGAATAAACCCTATCAGTAACATACAACTTTTGAAAATTCTCTGTTACTTTTCCCTCTAAAAAATAAGAAGCATTTTTATTTAAAGCAGAATCAAAATCATGCTTTCCAGCCAAAACAATTTTTCCGGCATTGTCGTTAACATAAGCGCTGTTGTAAATGCCCCAATCTCCATCTCCTGAAAGCTGACAACCTAATCTTCCAACTGCATAAGCAATCATTAAAACAGGCGCTGCAGCATCAACAAGATGTTTGATGGTGATTTCTTTTTTGTTGGCATACCAAAGAATTGCAATCGTAGCAAGAATCAATCCGCCATAAAAAGTCAATCCTCCCGGCGACAAAATAGATTCAACAGGGTGCTGAACAAAATCATCCCAATGTTCGAGATTATCAAATAATTTTGATCCAAGAATTCCAAATACCAATCCTAATACTATGATATCTCCTACCCTGTCATGCGGTCTTATTCGAACTATTCTTCTTTCAGGTTGTTTTAATTTTTGTTTGTTTTTCTCATACCATTTGAGACCGGCTAAAATCAAACCCAAAACAAAACCGCCGGCAAAATTACCTTCCTTGGAAAAAATAAATTCCTGCGCATTTAAATAATCTGGTTTGAAAAAAAACAATCCGATTAATTTATAACCAAAAACAAATCCCATTAATCCGTTAGACAACAGATCAATGATTGAAGCAGGACTGCCAATGGTTATCATTTCTTCTCTTGGCAATAATAAACCCGCTCTCTCCTTTCGTTTAAGCTCAATGGATAATATTCTTGCGGCTATCAAAAAAGCAATGGCCACTAACAATCCGAATGTATTTAAAAAAGATAGTCCCCTCCATTCCACACCAAATAAATCCTTAAAAATATAATACAGATTGGGATACATAAGGGATTATTTATAAGAAAATTGATTTAGTGAAAATTAATTACAATAGGTATCAAAAGCATTCAATAAATTTTCGGCAATCATTTGAGCAGACCTTCCCTCAATGTTGTGCCTTTCAATCATGTGGACCAATTTACCATCTTTAAACAAAGCAATGGCGGGTGATGAAGGAGGATAAGGCAACATGTATTCTCTTATTTTTCTAACGGCATCAATATCAAAACCTGCAAAAGTGGTAGTGATATGATCAGGTTTTTGAGTAGCATTGTTTACAGCCATTAATACACCGGGTCTTGCAGTTCCAGCACTGCAGCCACAAACTGAATTGATCATCACCAATGTTGTACCATTTTCAGCCATAATGTTGTCCACATCCTGCTGATTTAATAACTCTTTAAAACCATTTTCAGTTAATTCTTCCTTCATTGGAATAACAATTTCTGCTGGATACATAGTATATAAATTTTAAAATTAAGATAATAAATTTCAGATAGAATTAATTTATTCAGTTGCAAAATTACGTGCATTTCATCATAATTGCATTGAATTAACTATCTCATATTTTACTACATTTGGAATATTAATTTACAATTTGAATTTAACAATACTTAATATTTGATGCAACAGCTTGAAAAAATAATATTGATTGGTGCTTCTGACCATTGCAAATACACAATGGATATTGTAGAACAGGAAGGAAAATATCAAATTCATGGCATCATTGATAAAAAGCTTGAAAAAGGAAGCGTTTTTGAAGGTTATCCTATATTGGGCTATATGGAAGAGCTGGTTGATTTATTTGAAAAGAAAAGAATCATTGGAGGAATCGTTGCAATTGGAGATAATTACACTAGAATGAAAGTGACTAAGGAAATTGAGGCCGTTGCTGATCAATTTGCCTTTGTAAATGCCATTCATCCTTCTGTAATATTTGGTAAAAAAACTACAATAGGATCAGGTTGTGTATTGATGGCAGGGGTGATCATTAACAACCATTGCACCATTGGCAATCACTGTTTCATAGCTACCAAAGCCTCATTAGATCATGATTCCACTATTAAGGATTTTGCCAGTATGAGTCCGGGGGTAACAACAGGCGGGCGTGTAAATATTGGCGAATCTTCTTCAATCGGAATCGGGGCTTCTATATTGCATTACACCAATGTGGGGAGCAATTGTGTTATAGGCGGAAATGCGCTTGTAAACAAACATATTGATGACAATAGTGTAGCTTACGGCATCCCAGCAAAAGTTGTCAGAACAAGAAAAGCGGATGAGCCATATTTGTAGGAATCAATATCCTAAAATCCTCAGCATGCTTTGTGCTGTTTGTTCCTTTGCATAAACCCAATCCACTAACTTGCCATTTTTATCGTGTCCGATGATGATGTGTTTGGGTGAAGGAATCATGCAATGCTTAATTCCTCCATAACCGCTGATTTGATCCTGATAAGCCCCTGTATGAAAGAATCCTACATAAAGAGGTTCTCCTTCTCCTAATTTAGGCAAAAAGACTTCATTGATGTGTTCCTCTGAATCATAATAATCATGACTGTCGCAGGTAATACCTCCTAATACCACCCTTTGGTATTCATTGTCCCATTTATTGATGGGCAGCATCAGAAATTTTTCTCCAATACCCCAAGTGTCGGGAAGTGTAGTAATAAACGAAGAATCAATCATGTACCATGTTTCACGGTCATTTTGCATTTTTTGCCCAATGACACTGTAAATATGTGCCATACTTTCTCCTACAGTATAACTGCCAAATTCCGTAAAAATATTCGGCATTGGCACTTTATTTCTCACACAGGCCACTTTGATATTACGAACAATCTCATTAATCATGAACTGATAATCGTATTCAAAGCCAAGAGAGTGTTTAATAGGAAATCCTCCACCAATATTGATTGAATCCAATTCAGGACAAATCTTCTTTAATTGACAATACAGATTGATTACTTTATTCAATTCACTCCAATAATAAATATCATCCTTGATTCCTTTGTTTAGAAATATATGCAGCATTTTCAATTGAAAGCGATGTTCGTTTCCTTCAATCTTATCTACATAAAATTCAAGAATGTCTTTTGCGCGTATGCCTAACCGTGAGGTATAAAATGGAAAATTGGGTTCTTCCTCGGCAGCCACTCTTATTCCAAGATTAAACGGAACTTTAACGGATTTAATGTAAGACTTCAGTTCCTCTTTATTATCAAGAATGGGAATAACATTCTTAAATCCGCTGTTAAGAAGGCCTGCAATGCGATGTGTATAGGGCTTTTGCTTATATCCGTTGCAGATGATAAAAATATCCTTGCTTATTTTTTTCTTGGCATACAGTTTCTTAATGATATCAATATCATAAGCATAAGATGTTTCCAGGTGAATGTCATTCTTAATAGCCTCTTCCACTACAAAGGAAAAATGAGAGCTTTTTGTACAGTAACAATAATGATACTTTCCAGTGTATTTGTGTTTTTTAAATGCGTTTGCAAACATGGACTTTGCCTTATTAATCTGCTTTCCAATTTTGGGCAAATAGCTCAGTTTCAGGGGCGTTCCATACTTATCAATCAATGATTTAATGTCCTGATTATTGTATTGCAAATATTCATTTACAAGCTTAAAATCCTCTTGAGGAAAATTAAAAGTTTGATTAACAAGATCCTTGTATGTATTATTCATTTCATTTTGTACCATCCTCGAATGTATTTATAGGTAAAGATCTAGTACTATAACTTTTAGAAATATAAAATCCGGATACGAAGAATGTACCCGGATTTCAATAAAAAAGTATTTTCTCAGTAGATTTCTTATTTAACTGAAGCAACCAACTTTTTGAAAGATTCAGGTTCGTTCATGGCCAAATCAGCCAATACCTTGCGGTTCAAATCGATTTTCTTTTCATTAAGTTTATTGATGAATTGGCTGTAGGTCATTCCTTCTGCTCTTACAGCAGCATTGATACGAGCGATCCACAACGTACGATATTCGCGCTTTTTTAATTTGCGACCTACATAACTATAAGTCAAACCTTTTTCCATTACGTTTTTCGCAACGGTGTAAACATTTTTACGCTTTCCGTAATATCCTTTTGCTGCTTTTAATATTCTTTTGCGGCGAGCTCTGCTGGCTACTGCATTTACTGAACGTGGCATATTCTAATTTTTAAAAATAGTTAATGTTGTTAAGTTACTTTTTATTTTGCTTCCTGATTAAATAACTAAGAAGCAATTGGTAAAATTTTTTGAGGAAAAGAAGTCAGAAATTTCGACTATTTCATTCCAAGTAAACGCTTCACAAAATGTAGATTTGCATCTGCTACTGTTCCGTCAATGCGCATGTTACGCTTGCGTTTAGTAGATTTTTTGGTTAGAATGTGACGTTTGAAAGCTTTTTGGAAAGTGATTTTACCTGATCCGGTAACTTTAAAGCGCTTCTTTGCGCTGCTGTTGGTTTTAACCTTTGGCATTTTTAATAACTTTTTTAGTTACTCCCTGCCGGCGTTCCGAAAAGACGGAAACTTATGGAGCCATGTGGGAAATGTCCGAAAACTATCATTTTCGGGGTGCGAATATAGTACTATTTATAGAATAAACTGAATTTTGATTGATAATTTTATAATACAAATTTTTATAAATATGTAAATGCAACTTAATTATGAAGTTATCAATTTTTTTCAAAGCAAGATTTCAGTAATGATTTTAAGTGTTCGAGGCCAAGTTGGTGGGTCTTGGAAATATTCCTTTTGGGAATTTGTTCGGGATGTGGATATTTGTCCAAAGCCCTTTCAATACTATCTTCTCTTAAAACATGAATCATCGGGTAAGGGGAACGATTCGTATAATTTGAAGGGTCATCCATTTCCGTTTCAGCAAAAATATACAGGGGATGAAAACTGGCTATTTGATAAATTCCTTCCAAACCTTCTTTATTAAGTAATCTTTCTGCTAAATCTACTAAATCGAGGTAATCTTGAAAATTAGAAAAATTATCCGGAAAAATCAGGAATGCTGTCTCAATCTCAGAAAGTTCACTCAAACTATTGCAAACTTTGATGAATGATTCCAGTGATTTATTCAAATTTGAGTTGAACACTGTTTGATACAATATTCTGTTTTCAAAAAATGATTGAGATGCGAAAGGACAAAAATTCAATCCGATGACTGTTTCTTTAATCCAATGTTGCGTTTGCAGAATAATTTGATCTTCGGATTGTTTCAATTTAAAACCCATTTAAAATGAATGGAACATCATTTCGACAATAAAGGCAGTTCACTGAAAGCCATTATTAAAAAAACAATAATAAGGATTATGTAAAGAATTGAAAAATAAATCACACTGTTCTTCTTTTTAAAAACATAATAACTCAGCAAAGGTATTATTTGCAAAGCATGCACACCAAGAAAATGCGCCACTCGTAAATCACCGAATTTTGTACTCCAGTTTAAAATTGGCAAGCCCATATCTCCGTCATATCCCCCAATTGTGTGTCCCATCATTCCAAACATCAATCCTCCGATCAAAATTGAAGAAGTGATAAAAATTAAAATACCATACCTTACTCCCCAAGTATAATGCTGACTTAGCGGAAATTTTTGCTGATTAAAAAAAAGTACGCAAACCCTTAACAGTGTGAGGGAGAATATTAACATTAAGAAAATAATTAAAACCGATAATAAAGAATTTAACGGAGTGGTCATATTATAATGGGAAGGCTCTCCCCTGAATGATTGAATGAGGATAATCAGATTTTCAAAAAAAAGTGAAAAGCCTAAGATCCAGCTGACTGATTTTTTTATTTTGGAAGATTGCAAATAATATAAAATCCAGGATAGCGACCAACAAGTAATCCAGGATGAAAAGCTGTATTTGAATGATTTTGAATAGGCATTGGTTCCAAGTATTACCGATTCAGAAAAGATGGAGCCAAGAAAAGAAATCACAACAATTAATAACAAAAGTGACCCGAACCAAAAAAGAACTTTGTTGCGCCTTTGTATATCTTTAATAATTTTTTTCATAGTAAGAGTAATTTATCCTCAATGCTTGTTTTAAATGGATAATTTAAATTTGGCTTTATGTAGGATAAATTGGGGAGCAAATGTAGTAAATTCCGAATACAAAATAGACACTATCCCTTAAACTGTGTAAGTTAAAAAATATTGGGGTTTGACTTTTGCTAAAGTCGAACCCTATTTTCAAATATAGTTAAGAACTGATTTAGGATAAGCCCCCAGTTATGGATAGGCATTGTCCATTTTTTAGTAGCTTCTC
>CAMCAY010000048.1 GCA_945872815.1 Chitinophaga pinensis | reverse complement strand
AGTTTTATCTTCCTTGTTTTTCCATTCATTGAATACAGTTAATGCTTGCTCCCTTGAGATTGATAAAATGGGTATTTTTCTTTCAGGATAAGATTTGCTCATTTCTTCATAAATCATGGAATCATCAAATCCGATATCTGCCGCATCTTTTCTGTTGTTGGCATAATAAATAATTTTTGGTCTAGCCCAATATATTGCACCGAGGCACATGGGGCATGGCTCACAACTTGTATAAATTTCACATCCATCCAATTGGAAAGTTCCGATATTCTTACATGCATCCCTAATAGCCACCACTTCTGCATGTGCAGTTGGGTCGTTGGTAGAAGTGACTTTGTTGTTACCTCTTCCAACAATAGTATCATCTTTAACAATTACACATCCAAAAGGGCCTCCCTGATTTTCACGAACGCCATTCTGGGCAAGTCTAATGGCCTCCATCATGAATTTTTCTTCTCTTGTCATCTCTTATTTCTTTAACAGCTTTAAGTCAGGCTGCGCGTATTTGTATACTTTAAAATAAATGGTAGTCTTTGTTTGGTTTACTCCTTCAATTTTGCTGATATCATTTACAAAATCAACCAAATGGTTATTATCTCTGCACATAGCATCAACTTCTAAATCATAATCTCCAGATGTCATAGCAAGAAAACTAACTTCTGGAAGTTTTGCAATTTTGTGAGCTACTTTTTCTTTTAGAGTCGCAGGTCTTACAAAAACGGCTATGTGTGCATAGCAGTTAAAGCCAACCTTGTCAGGATTTACTCTTCCAATTATATTTACAGTTCCTTCTTCAATCATTTTATTGAACCTCGTTCTAACTGTTCCTATGGAGACATTCAGTTTCTCCGCAATAACGGTAAAGGACATTCGCCCATCTTTTTGAAGAAAAGAAAGTATTTGAAAATCTAGTTGATCTAAAGTGAATTGTGGGTCCATCAAAAAAGTTAATAAATCTGTTGTAAAGTAAAATTAATGTTATATTTTTAATCATAAATGAAATAATTTTATTTTTAAAGCCAAAAAATAAAAATAATTTAGTTTACTAATTTTGGCTATTTAATCTATAAATTATAAGCATAGAAATAATTTATTACTTTTTACTTTTAAATTTTAACTTTTAACTTAAATATGAAATATTCACCCACACAGAATTTTATCAACGGAAAATTTGTTGAGGCTTCCACTTCCAAATCAATGGATGTTGTTTCTCCAATTGATGGAACTTTATTGTCTGAAGTTCCTATGTCATCAGTAAAAGACCTGGATGACGCTGTTGCAGCTGCTAAAGCTGCGTTTCCAGGATGGAGCAAAACGCCCATCAAAGAAAGGGTACAGGTTTTCTTCAGGTATAAAACTTTATTGGAAAAACATTTGAAAGAATTGTCTGAATTATGTAGTGAAGAAAATGGTAAAACCTATGGTGAATCTGTTGCTGAAATAGAGAAATGTATTGAATTAACAGAGTTTGCTACTTCTTTGCCGCAATTGATTACCGGTGAAGTGTTGGAAGTGAGTCGCGGCGTTGAATGCAGAACAGAACATGTTGCACTCGGTGTGGTAGCATCTATTGTTCCTTTCAATTTCCCAAGTATGGTTCCAAATTGGACTATACCCAATGCAATAGCTTTGGGTAATTGTATGATTTTAAAACCTTCGGAAAAAGTTCCTTTAAGTTGTGCTAAGATTGCCATATTGCTGAAAGAAGCGGGTTTACCTGATGGCGTTTTTAATATTGTAAATGGTGATGTAGAAATTGTAGAAGCTATCTGTGACCATCCCGGTATTGAAGCGGTATCATTTGTAGGATCAACCAAAGTGGCAAAAATTGTTTATCAAAGAGCTACTTCCAATTATAAAAGATGTTTAGCCTTGGGTGGTGCAAAAAATCACTTGATGGTATTACCGGATGCTATTCCTGCTATGACTGCTCAAAATGTGGCTGCATCTATGAGTGGTTGTGCAGGACAAAGATGCATGGCTGCTAGTGCTATGGTTGGCGTAGGCAATATTGATCATATAGTTAATGCTATTTGTGATGAAGCAAGAAAAATAGTTCCGGGTGAAAATCTTGGAGCCGTCATCAATAAAGAATCTCAGGAAAGAATTGAACAATATATTACTGAAGCTGAAAAGCAAGGTGCTAAAATTCTGCTAGATGGAAGAAATGCAAAAGTAGTCGGAAAGGAAAATGGTACTTATGTGGGGCCAACTGTGATTGATTATGTAACACCTGATATGTCAGTAGCTAAGGAAGAAATCTTTGGGCCGGTAATCAGTATCATGCGAACCAATACTGTAGATGAAGCATTGGCTATTGAAAATAAAAATCCTTACGGAAATGCGGCAAGTGTGTTTACGCAGAATGGTGGAATGGCAAGGTATATCATTGAGAAGGCAAGTGCAGGAATGATTGGGGTAAATGTGGGAGTGCCTGTTCCGAGAGAACCCTTTTCTTTTGGTGGTTGGAATGAAAGTAAATTTGGAGTTGGCGATATCACCGGAAAAAGTTCAATTGAATTCTGGACCAAACTTAAAAAGAGTACCACAAAATGGAATCCTGAAGCAGGTGTAAACTGGATGAGCTAATAACTTAAAATTTATCTTCATCAATATATTTTTATGAGCAACAATACCACAACGATGTCAGAAACAAAAGAAATTGTTCAACAAAATTTAGATTATACTTTATTTTCCTGGAGTAAACAAAAAGGGCAGAATCCTATTGCTGTTAAATATGCAGAAGGAGTTTATTTATATGATTACGATGGCAACAGAATCATCGATTTCTCTTCAGGATTAATGAATGTAAATATTGGTCATGGAAATCAGCGCATAACCGAGGCAGTTGTGAAGCAGATGCAGGAAGTGAGTTATGTAACTCCAAGTTGTGTGACCAAAGTGAGAGGAGAGTTAGGAAAGAAATTAGCTGAAATTTGCCCCGGTGATTTGAATAAGGCTTTTTTTACTTTATGCGGCGCCACTTCTATTGAAAATGCTATTAAGCTTGCAAGATTATATACAGGAAGACATAAAATTCTTAGTCGTTATCAATCTTATCATGGTGCTTCCATAGGTGCCATCTCTGCAAGTGGAGATCCAAGAAGGATTCCTGCTGATGCTCAACAAGCACCCAATTTTGTTCATTTTGATCTGCCTTATTTCTATCGTTGGGAATATGGAGAGGAAAATCTTTTAAAAGAAGCCGTTGCTCAATTGGAAAGAATGATTGCTTATGAAGGTCCGGGTAATATCGCTGCAATTTTGTTAGAAGGAGAATCAGGTTCTTCTGGATGTTTGCAATATCCAAAGGGCTATTTAAAAGTAGTTAGAAAGATTTGCGATAAACATGGAATTCTTTTAATTATTGATGAAGTGATGAGTGGCTTTGGCAGAACAGGGAAATGGTTTGGTTTTGAAAATCATGGAATCATTCCCGATATGATTGCTATGGCAAAAGGTTTAACTTGTGGTTATTTGCCTTTTGGGTGTTTGATGGTTTCAGATAAAATTGCGGCAAAATATGACGATACTGTTCTAGCGCTTGGGTTGACTTATTCAGCTCATCCTGTTAGTTGCGCCGCTGCCTTGGAAACTTTAAAAATATACGAAGATGAAAAATTGATTGAAAATGCAGCTGCCATGGGGCAATATGTTACTGAAAGAATGAAAACCCTTATGGAAAAACATCCTTCAATTGGTAACTTTAGGACTACAGGGTTATTGGGATGTATTGAGTTGGTGAAAAATCGCCAAACAAAAGAACCAATGGCGCCATTCAATGCAAAGCCCGAAGAAATGACTGTTATGAATAAAGTAGCAGCTAAAATCAGAGAGTTGGGTATGTACACATTTGTTAGATGGGGGTATATTTTTGTAGCGCCGCCGCTATGTGTTACCAAAGAACAAATTGATGAAGGATTGGCTATTATCAGTGAGGCAATCAAAATTGCAGATGAACATGTCAATTAATAATTTATGGACAAAAGCCAACAATTCAATTCATCATTAACGAACGAAGATCTTGCACCAATACCTCCAAGTCAAAGAAAGTGGGGGACTTGGAATTACGCTGCTTTATGGATTAGCATGAGTTTATGTATCCCTACTTATATGTTAGCCAGTTCATTGATAGGGGGTGGTATGAATTGGTGGCAGGCTGTTCTAACTATATTTTTAGGGAATACGATTGTATTGATTCCAATGATTTTGAATGGGCATGCTGGTGCAAAATATGGAATTCCATTTCCTGTTTTTGTAAGGGCAAGTTTTGGAACGAAAGGTGCTAACATTCCTGCAATGCTTCGCGCAATTGTAGCATGTGGTTGGTTTGGTATTCAAACATGGATAGGTGGTGCGTCGCTGTATAATATCATAAGAGTTTGGAAACCTGGCCTTCCTGAGATTGATTTAACTTCCTTATTTCCTCAGGCTGTTCCCATGATTTGTTTTCTTTTATTTTGGGCGCTGAATATGTTCATTGTATACAAAGGTGTGGACAGCATAAAAAAGTTATTGCTTTTCAAAGCTTTCTTTTTACCCATAGCCGCATTGGCATTGTTGATTTGGGCGATTGTTGCTGCAAAAGGTCTTGGACCAATTTTAGAACAACCATCTAAGTTTTCATCTAGCGGTGATTTCTTTGCTTATTTTTTTCCTGCATTAACCGGTATGGTTGGATTTTGGGCTACGTTGTCATTGAATATACCTGATTTTACCAGATATGCGACTTCCCAAAAAGCTCAAATCAACGGACAAATTATAGGATTGCCGCCTGCAATGACATTCTTTGCGTTTGTAGGTGTAATTGTTACTTCAGCAACTGCTATCATTTATGGAAATACAGAATGGGATATTGTAAAGCTTGCTTCAAAATTTGACAGCAAAGTGATGGTAACAACCGCTATGATGGGAATTATTATTTCTACTTTGGCAACAAATATTGCTGCTAATATTGTGAGTCCTGCAAATGATTTCGCAAATCTTGCACCTCAAAAAATTAATTTCAGATTGGGCGGATATATCACCGGAATAATTGGTGTATTGATTTTCCCCTGGAAATTAATAGCTGATCCCAATGGATATATTTTTACCTGGCTCATCGCATACTCAAGTCTTTTAGGTCCTGTAGGCGGTATAATGATTGCTGATTATTATTTTATCAGAAAGAAAAATCTTATTGCAGAGGATCTTTATCGCCATGATGGAGTGTATGGGTATAAAAATGGATTTAATTCAAATGCTATTATAGCATTGTTAATAGGGATTTTACCAAATGTGCCAGGTTTTCTGATTCAAATAAATGTACTGAGTAATGACATTTTTCCAATTTGGGTAAATCATCTTTACAATTATGCGTGGTTTGTTGGTTTCGCGTTAAGTGCAATTGTATATTATATTCTAATGCAAAAAAATAGAAATGTCGACATTAATAAAAAATGGTAGAATTATTACCGCAACAGACGATTATATAGCTGATATTTTAATCGAGGGTGAAACGATTGTTGCTATTGGTAAAAATCTTGCTGAAAATGCAGAAAGGGTAATTGATGCAACAGGAAAATTCGTCATGCCCGGTGGTATTGATCCACACGTTCATTTAGATATGCCTTTTATGGGAACATATTCAAGTGACAACTATGAAACAGGTACAAGAGCCGCATTGTTTGGAGGTACCACAACAGTTATTGACTTCATTTTACAAAAACAAGGAAATTCTTTACAATCTGCGCTGGAGGAATGGAGCGGAAGAGCAAATGGGAATGCTGTTGGTGATTACAGTTTTCATATGGCAGTTACTGATTTCAATGAAAATACCAAGCAGGAAATAAAAACCATGATAGAAAAGGAAGGAATCACTTCTTTCAAAACTTTCATGGCATACAAAGGGGCTTTGATGATTGATGACCGTCAAATGATCGGTTTGATGGAAGAAGTGAAAAAGCATGGCGGCATGATTAATGTTCATGCAACCAATGGTGATATGATTGATTACTTGGTTCAAAAACATAAAGAAGAAGGCAAGCTGGCTCCATTGTATCATTATTTGTCACAGCCCGAAATTACTGAAGCAGAAGCCAGTGAAAGATTTGTTGATATGGCCAGTTATACTGAATGTCCCGGATACATTGTTCATTTAACTTGTGAAGGCGCATTGAATGCTGTTAGAAATGCTACTCGAAGAAATCAGAAAATGTTTGTGGAAACTTGTATTCAATACTTAATCCTTGATGCAAGTTTGTATGAAAATAATTTTGAAGGAGCGAAATGGGTTATGAGTCCACCATTGAGAGAAAAGAAAGATCAGGAAACATTGTGGGCCGGTATCAACCAAGGTTTAGTGCAGGTGGTAGCTACAGATCATTGTCCTTTCATGTGGGAACAGAAACTGATGGGTAAAGATGATTTTTCTAAAATACCCAACGGGCATCCTGCCATTGAAAACAGAATGGAATTGCTATTCAGTGAAGGTGTAATGAAGAATAAGATTACTTTGAATAAATATGTAGAAGTATCTAGTACTAATGCGGCAAAAATTTTCGGAATGTTTCCCAAAAAGGGAACCATTGCTGTCGGAAGTGATGCAGATATCATGATTTTGGACCCAAAGGAAAAACATACACTTTCGGTATCAACTCATCACATGAATGTTGATTACAGCGGCTATGAAGGATGGGAATTGACTGGAAAAGTCAAAACAGTTTTATTGAGAGGAAAAATTGCCATTGATGATAACAAATGTCAGCTGGAAAAAGGGTATGGGAAATTTATCAAAAGAAATAAAGTAACTCAGCATATTTAGTTTACATCAAACCTTTTATTTATAGAGAACTATGCCAAGAATAATAAAATCAGGATTAATTCAAATGAGTCTTCCAATAACAGAAGGGGAAGGTAGCATTGAAGAAATCAAAGAAGCAATGTTTCAGAAACATATTCCTTTGATTGAAGAAGCTGGTAAAAAAGGGGTGCAAATTTTGTGCTTTCAAGAAATTTTCAACACGCCTTATTTTTGTCCTGGTCAGGATAGTAAATGGTATGCATCTGCTGAAACAGTTCCTGGTGTTACAACTGATCGTTTAGCTGAATACGCCAAGAAATATAATATGGTCATAATTGTTCCTGTTTACGAAAAAGAGCAAGCAGGAGTTTTATATAATACAGCTGCAGTGATTGATGCAGATGGAACTTATTTGGGGAAATATAGAAAAAATCACATCCCGCATACTGGAGGTTTTTGGGAGAAATTTTTCTTCAAGCCGGGCAACCTGGGTTATCCTGTATTTCAGACGAAGTATGCCAAAATCGGTGTGTACATTTGTTATGATCGCCATTTTCCTGATGGAGCACGTTGCCTGGGATTGAATGGAGCTGAAATTGTATACAATCCTTCAGCCACAACTGTTGGGCAATCTCAATATCTATGGAAATTGGAACAACCTGCACATGCAGTTGCAAATGGATATTTTATGGGTTGTATCAATCGTGTAGGATCAGAAGCTCCATGGAATTTGGGAAAGTTCTATGGCACATCTTATTTTGTAAATCCTTTGGGAGAAATTTTTTCCACAGCGTCAGAAGATAAAGATGAATTGCTAATCGCTGAATTTGATTTGGATTTGATTGAAACAGTAAGAAGCAAATGGCAGTTTTTCAGAGATAGAAGACCTGAAACCTATGGAGCCATTACTGAGTTATAAATAAAGTCTTTTACATACAACAGATATTTAACTAAAACTATTATGCCAATAATTTCTAACAGACTACCTAAAGAAAAATACGAAGAAAATTTCTCCGATATTCATCCGCCTTTTGAAACAAAAGATGCTGCTTTGGTGGAAGCCAACCGTTGCTTGTTTTGTTATGATGCGCCTTGTATGAAAAGCTGTCCCACAAGTATTGATGTGCCAAAATTTATCAAACAAATTACCACTGGTAATATTAAAGGCAGTGCACATACAATTTTTACTTCCAATATCATGGGTGCAGGTTGTAGTAAAGTATGTCCGGTTGAAAAATTATGTGAAGGCGCTTGTGTTTATAATTTGATGGATGAAGAAGCTATTCCCATTGCAAAATTGCAACGCTATAGTACAGAAATGGCAATGGAAAATAATTGGCAATTGTTTGATCGCAAAAAAAGCATTGGTAAAAAAGTAGCCATTGTTGGTGCTGGTCCTGCAGGTTTAAGTTGTGCTCACACGTTATCACGTGAAGGTGTGGATGTTACTATTTATGAGAAAGAAAAAAAAGGTGGGGGGTTGATGACTTATGGTATTGCCGCTTATAAGGTTTCTCCTGAGTTTTGCAAGGATGAGGTTGATTATATATTATCCATTGGAGGAATTGACATTAAGTATGAACAAGAGTTGGGGAAAAATATTCAGTTAGATGATTTGCAAAAAAGTTTTGATGCTGTTTATTTGGCTATTGGCGTTGGATTGGCAAGACAATTAGCAATTCCTGGTGAAAATTTGTCCGGCGTAGTAGATGCCATCAGTTTTATTTATGACATTAGAAATAATGGATTTCATAAAGTACAGGTAGGAGATAAGGTTGCTGTAATAGGCATGGGAATGACAGCCATTGATGCTGCAACGCAGGCAAAAAGATTAGGTGCATCAGAGGTAACGATGTTGTATAGACGCACTCAGGAAGAAATGCCTTGTACTGAAGTGGAATTAAATATCGCAAAATTAGACGGCTGTAAGATTGTTTGGTTGGCGGCCCCTAAAGAAGTATTAGGATCAGATGGAAAGGTTACAGCATTGGTTTCAGAGAATATGAAATTAGGAGAACCTGATGCAGGGGGAAGAAGATCGCCAATTCCCACAGGAGAAACTTTTACTATTGAAATTGACATGTTGATAAAAGCTGCTGGTCAAACTCCTTTCATGGAGTTGATTGAAAAAAATAAATTAAAAAATAGTCAAGGTAAAATTGAGATTAATAATGGCTTTACCAGTATCAATGGCGTATTTGCAGGAGGTGATTGTGTGAATGGCGGAAAGGAAGTTGTTGATGCAGTTCAGGCAGGAAAGGATGGAGCGAAGGCTATTTTAAACTATTTTAAATTGTAAATTCTAAATTATAAATGAAGACTGATAACAAAATATTGGAATTGTCTTTTAGTTTTTCATTGGAAATTATTGAGTTATATAAAATTTTACTGAATGCCAAAGAATTTGTGATCTCAAAACAACTATTAAAATCTGGAACTAGTATAGGAGCAAATGTTGAAGAAGCTATTGCAGCTCAATCTAGAAAAGATTTTATTTCTAAAATGGCTATAGTTGCGAAAGAGTCAAGAGAAACTAGATATTGGTTGAGATTGTTGGATAAAAGCAAATTGGTGAAAATTGATTGTAGCAAATGTTTAGAGAAAGTCGAACACATTATAAATATTATTACCAAAATTGTTAAGACTTCCCAGAATTCAATTTCATAAACTAAAAAATAATCTTCAAGTAATTCAAAATTCATAATTCAAAATAATACGGTATGGCAGATATAAGTTCTAATTTCTTAGGAATAAAATCACCCAATCCCTTTTGGTTGGCGAGTGCACCTCCAACAGACAAAAAAATCAATGTACTCAGAGCATTTGAAGCCGGTTGGGGTGGAGTAGTTTGGAAAACATTGGGTTCTCAGGTTAAGAATGTTTCTTCCAGATATTCTGCTGTGAATTATGGCGGCCATAAAGTGATGGGATTTAATAATATTGAACTCATCAGTGATCGACCTTTGGATATCAATCTGAAAGAAATTGTAGAATGTATAAAACTATTTCCTGACAGAGCTATGGTTGTTTCGCTTATGGCTGATAATAACAAGGAAAGCTGGCATGAGTTGATAAAGAAAGTTGAAGATACTGGTGCGCATGGTTTTGAATTGAATTTCGGTTGTCCGCATGGTATGACCGAAAGGGGCATGGGTGCTGCAGTAGGACAAGATCCCGAAATAGCTAAAATGGTGGTTGAATGGGTGATGGAAAAAGCAACCATTCCTGTAATAACGAAATTGACACCTAACGTACACTCTGTAGTTCCAACAGGAAAAGCTGTGGTAGAGGCGGGTACTCATGGGTTGTCATTAATCAATACTATTCAATCTGTTACTGGTGTAGATTTGGATACATTGGTTCCCAATCCTTATGTGGGTGGTAAAAGTGTTTTTGGTGGTTATTGCGGTCCTGCAGTAAAACCGATTGCTTTGAAAATGTTGACAACTATTGCTCAAAATGAAGTTACCAATAAAGTTCCTATTTCAGGAATTGGCGGAGTAAGTACCTGGAAAGATGCAGTGGAGTTTATGTTATTAGGTGCAAGTAATGTACAGGTTTGTACAGCTGCCATGAAACATGGATTCAGAATTGTGGAAGATATGTGTGAAGGGTTAAATAATTGGATGGATGAAAAAGGATTCAACACATTGAATGATTTTATCGGTAAGTCTGTAAACAACATCATTCATTGGGAAGAGTTGGATATCAATTATCATCATGTAGCAAACATCAATCAAGATAAATGTATTCATTGTGGGTTGTGTTACATCGCTTGTGAAGACACTTCTCATCAATCCATCAATTTGGAATTTGGAAAGCCTTATAACACTTACACCATTAAGGAAGAAGAATGTGTAGGTTGTAATTTGTGTCAATTGGTTTGTCCGGTTGCAGATTGTATCACCATGGAGGAGCACCGAGTATCTCCCGAATATGTAAACTGGATTGAGTATCAAAAAAGAGGATTGCCATTAAATGATCATTGATTTTTAAATTAACTGAAAAGTGAAAATAAATGCAGCAAGGCTTCAAGATCATTTTGAAGCGATGAGTTTGATTGGAAAAATAGGAGAAACAGGAACCTGTCGACCTGCCCATAGTCAAGAAGAAAAAAAAGCATTTGAATTGGCTGCATCCTGGATGAAAGAGGCCGGTATGTCAACCAAAATAGACAATTTCGGAAATCTTATTGGTCGTTTGGAAGGTGTCGATAATCAATTACCTGTTTTGATGATGGGGTCTCATTTGGATTCTCAACCTTATGGTGGTCGTTTTGATGGGGTATCAGGTGTGTTGTGTGCAATTGAAGTATTGATGACCATGAAAGAAAATGGAATTGTTCCAAAAAGAGCTATTGAAATAATATCATTTGCGGATGAAGAAGGGTGGCGATTTAATAAGGGATTATTTGGATCAAGAGGTATATTGGGAAAGCTGGAAGAAGGGGACTTGAAAAGGACTGATAAAGATGGTATAACGCGTGGACAAGCATTGAAGGAATTCGGTTGTGATATAACAAAGTTCAAAGAATCGGAATATGCAAAAGACAGTATTTACTGTTTTTTGGAATTACATATAGAACAAGGCCCTGTGTTAGATATTGCTAAAAAGCCAATTGGAATCGTAAGTGGTATATCTGGTCCATTGTGGCTAACGGTAAAGCTTAAAGGACAAGCTGGTCACACAGGATCAGTTCCTATGCCATTAAGAAAAGATGCTTTATTGGGTGCTGCAGAAATTATTGTGGCTTTGAATCAAATTGCCACTCAGGTAAAGGGAAATCCTACCGTAGGAACAGTCGCTACGATTAATGTTTTTCCTGCCAGCAGAAATATCATTGCTGAAGAAGCTGAATTTACCGTTGATTTAAGAGATATTGATTTAGATAGACGACATGAATATGAACGTCAGTTAATGGATAAAATTGAAGAAATTTCAAAAAAGAACGGGCTGACTTATTCTATAAAAGAAGATACCAATAGTGAGCCAAGATATTGTGCAGATTGGATAAAATCCATTATTAAAAATAACTGTGAAAAACTAAAATTGGACGCACCTGAGTTAATGAGTGGACCATTTCATGATGCGCTGGCTCTATCTTATGCCTGCGACTACGGAATGATATTTGTAAGATGCAAAGATGGTATCAGCCATAATCCCTTAGAATATTCATCTTACGAGGATTTGGCCCTTGGAACGCTGGTTTTATTAGGAACTGTAATGGATATTTTGGATAGGTAATTCAATTGTTTTCTTTTTATTATCGTACAGTCAATTTTAAGTAAGGTAGATTCAAGTTTTTAAAGCAATTTCATACTTTTAAGGATATTTATTATATTTAAACGTTGAATCGACAGAATGTTATAATTCTAATCGTTCAATTGTAAATAAAATATCATTTCAATAATATGAAAAAGCTATCTATCATCATTCCTGCATATAATGAAGGTTCCACTATTCATTTAATCCTTGATAAACTTAAAAGGGTTGAATTAACAAATAACATCGAAAAGGAAGTAATAATTGTTAATGACGCATCAAAAGATAATACAGAAGACTCTGTTAACCGATACATCGATAATAATAAGGATTTAAATATTCAATATTTTAAACACGATGTAAATAAGGGAAAGGGAGCAGCTTTGCATACCGGAATTTCCAAAGCAACCGGTGAATATTTAATCATACAGGATGCTGATTTGGAATACGATCCCCAAGAGTACAATGATCTTTTAAAGCCCGTTGTTTCTGGATTTGCAGATATTGTTTATGGTTCAAGATTCATGGGTGGTAATCCTCACAGAATACTATTCTTTTGGCATACCATTGGAAACAAATTTTTAACTATGCTTTCAAATATGTTTACAAATCTGAACCTAACGGATATGGAAACATGTTACAAGCTTTTCAGAACAGATATTATTCAGGGGATTAAGCTCAATGAAAACAGATTCGGTTTTGAGCCGGAGGTTACAGCAAAAATATCCAGAATTAAAAAAATAAGAATTTACGAAGTTGGTATTTCTTATTATGGTCGAACGTATGAAGAAGGAAAAAAGATAGGTTGGAAGGATGGCTTTCGTGCCATTTATTGCATTTTGAAATATGGGTTTTTAAAATTGAAATAATGCATGAAAAAGTAAATGAAATTACTTTCAAAAAAATACTGTTATTTTTTATTTCTTTAGGTATTGCAGCTTCATTTGTTAATTTTTTTCATAATAGAAGCCTTTGGTTAGATGAAGCCATGCTCTCATTGAATATTGTAGGTAAAACATATTCAGAACTTTTGAAACCACTGAATAATAACCAAGTCGCTCCAATTGGTTATTTGTATATTGAAAAATTATTTTCTTCTTTTTTTGATTACAAGGATTGGTCTTTGAGATTATTTCCTTTTATATCATACCTGATATCTTTAACATTGTTTTATCTCATTTGTAAACAATTGCTGAGTGACCCCAAAAAAGCACTTTATGCCACTGCATTGTTTTCCACAAATCTTACGGTGATATATTATTCATTTGAAGTAAAGCAGTATTCATCCGATGTTTTGTTTGTATTACTTATTACACTTTCATCATTGAATTATTTCAAAAAGAAAAATTTCGAAACACTATTTTTAGCAATCTTGTCGGGTATATTGGCTGTTTGGTTTTCAAACGCAGCAATAATATTTCTTTTTGTGTTTGGATTGCTAATTATTCACAAGGAATATAAAGAACATCAAATTAGAGGATTGATAATTGTTTTATGTTGGATTGTATCTTTTTTGGTGTATTATTTTTTATTCATGTTCCATCATCCAACACAGGATTACATGCTGATGTATTGGACGAGAAAAAAAGCATTTATCCCCTTTAATTTATTTTCTGTCGACTTCTATTTGTTTATACTTAGTAAATCAAAAATGTTTTTTACAGATTTATTATATAAAAATTATGTTGGAGTAATTTTCTTTCCTATTTACTTGTCAGGAATATGGTCTTTACGTAAAAATAAAAAACTACTTTTCTTAGTATTAATGCCTCTGATACTACATCTGATTTTATCTCTATTTAAATTATATCCTTTTGACACAAGATTTATTTTATATCAGCTTCCGTTTATCATAATAACACTGGTAGAGGGAATTTTCTTTTTATTCAGTTATATAAAGAGTAAATTTATTAATACTACATTATACATTACATTGGTTCCATTATTGCTTTTTGTTTTTTTATTAATTGGAGCAATCCCTATTGAAAATGAAGAAATGAAAAACAATCTAAATTTCATTAATAAGCATATTCAGCCCAATGACAATGTATATATATATGGTTCAGCTAGTTCTGCATTTAAATTTTATATAAAAAGTTATCCGCAGATAATGAATAAAGGAGTGATTTTTTATGGTAGCTTTCACAGAGATGACTGGAGTCAGTATAACAAAGAAGTACTAAATTTAAAGGGCAGAAGCTGGTTAATTTTTTCACAGGTATACCATCTGAATGGAAAAAATGAAGAGGATTATTTAGTCAATCTGCTAAAAGAAAATGGGTATAAGATATTAAGTATCAAGAAATCAACAGGAACCACCTGTTATGAGGTTTTTAAGTTATAATTTTTCTTATTGAAATGATTTGATGTCAACTTAAAAATATTATTAAGTCCTATCATTGCTATTAAAATCATAAAAGGTTCTGCATAAAATCTCCATCTCATTCCAACAAAAAATATTATTGAAATTGATAAAGAAGCTATTATTGGTAAAAAGATAATTATAAGTTCTGAATTTATTTTTTTCTTGATGATGATAGTGAAAATAGAAATTAAAAACATTATGTGAATGAAAATATTTATTGGATTATAGACAAAGTAATATCTAAAAGCATTTACTATTTTTAAATTAACAGGAGAGAAAAATATTTTTATTTTATTAATAGTTAGTTTTAATTCTTTTGAGGGATTTTCTTTGATCCATTTTATGGCTAGATTTTTTCTTATTTCTGATTGTTGATATTCATTTAGGGAAGAATAGTTTTTAATATTATTATTGCAATAAATCCTAAAAGAATCATTTTTTAGGTAAAAATACTTTTCATTCCATGTTCCTTTTGCATAAGGGTTATGCCCTTGAAGCAATTCATATCCTGACTGAGTTGAAAGAATTTTTGCTCCAAATAATTTTTCATTTTTTAGTAAAATTGGATAATGAAAAATGGTGAAAAACAACATTGTAAATAAGCTTGTTTTGATGACGATGTTTATTCCAAAATGTTCTTTTTGCATATTTTTTTTGTATAAAACTATTAGCCACATTGAAATGAACATTATCAGGTAAAATGCAATCAGATGAGCGCGTAAATAACAGGAAATTGATATCAAAATTGACAAATAAAGGATGGTATAGTTTTTAAAATGCTCCTTATTGATTATTTTAATACACATATAACTAAAATAAATTAGTATATAGGTTGAAATGTTTTCGTACACAAAATTAGATCCTATAAAATAAATTGTAGATGGGTAAATTGCATAAATTATAGTTGTAATCTTTGTAAATCGCTGGTCTAAAAATAGACTGGAAAGTTTATGAAAATAATAAATACTCCACAGATAAAGCAAATTACTTAAAATAAAAAATAGTAAAATAAACTGTGTTTTTGAAATGCCTAGGTGCATAGTTAATTCATAAATATAAACTGTGCCTGTTCCATGAAATGCATGTTTTGGATATTCACCAGTTTGAAAATGTTGTAAAGCAATATTATAATTAGATTCTTCATCTGAATTCATCTGAAAACTCCAAATATTGTGAAATACAAAATATAGTTTTAGCAAGAATGCAATTACAATTGCAATTTTAAAAAAATATTTTTCTAAAAAGATCAATTTGTTTTCTGACATTATATGAATCCTTTTAATGAGGAAAAATCTATCTGAAGCCAATTCTCCTTTGGATATACAGCATTTCTATCGATAGTATGAATTGCATAAGCCTGCCTTGATTTTCCGCTTGTATTAGGTAAGCTGTAATGAGGCAATGATCCATGAAGAACTATACACGTACCTTTTTTAACTTCTAAAGGTATCATTCCATCCATTGAGTAGGGGGTATCATCTAAAATATGTAATTCAGTACCTCCGCTTTCTTTTTTTCTGAACCATGATCTGAGAGATGTTTGATGTCCTCCGGGTTTAGCCCATAAGCAACCATTTTCAATGGTTGCATTTTCCAAGGCATACCAAAATCCAATACAGGATTGAGGCTCAGTATACAAAAAGGACGCATCTTGGTGAATATCAACTACTCCTCCTATTTTAGCATGTTTAAATATAAGCATGCTTTGAATAATGACATGATGATTCAACTGCAATTCATTTGCCAAATCTTTCATTTGTGTTGACCTTGAAAATTGATTGAATACAGGATCAATATCGTGTAGTCCATGACCTATTTTATTTAAAGAATGAAATAAATCGCTTTTAAGCTGATTGTTTTTATCAAATGAGTCTTTTTCAAAAAAGAAGGATATTTTGTCTCCTGAATTTAAAAAATAATCATCGCTTGTTCTACTTTGTTCATTTGTATGAAAAATAGATGGATGTCCGTCAAAATTGAATTCATCAGAAAGCTCTTTTCCTCTTTTGATTAGCGCATCACAATCTTCGTGTGAATTGAAGTTCTCGAGAATTAAATATCCGTTTTCATTAAATGATTGAAGCTTATTCATTCAAAAGTTTTTTGATTCATTAACGTTAATAAATTTAATCTAAATTCATTAAATAATATCTTTTTTAGGGGAGTGTAATAATTGTTTTTTGAATTATTTTCTTTTGAAGTTTATTTCAATAATAATTTACTTAATCTTACAACTTCAGTTTTCTCAGATTCAGTAAGCATATCATTGTGCTTAATTTTTGATTGTAAAAAAAGCGCCATTTTATGTTGC
>CAMCAY010000047.1 GCA_945872815.1 Chitinophaga pinensis | reverse complement strand
TCTTCAACATTTGCATTAGCACTAACATTAAAACTGTCTGCAGTATAAATGGTAGTGTCTCCTTTTATTTTTATACTTCCTCCACTTTTGATAATGATAGCTTCGAGTAATTTGCTTTTATCTGTCAATACAATACTTGGAATATTTTCGTTTTGCTTGTTAAAGCTGATTGTATCAATGTAATCTGCATATAATGGATGAGTAACCATTATGATTTTTTTTCCTGCAGTAACATTTGAAAAATTATAACTGCCATCCGTTTTTGTTCTTACGAAATTCTCAATTGTTGAATCTTGTTCGTTAATAATCATTACAACGGCATTTTTAATTGTATTGCCGGATGACACTCCAGTTACTTTTCCACTAATTTGAATGTTTTGTGAATGAACCGATTGAAAGAAAAATGTGATAAAAACAATTAAGAATAAATGTTTGATCATGATTTGATAATTTTTATCAATTAATATGATAATATATTTTTCTGCAAGATAAGATATTGTAATTTTATATTGCTATTTGTACCTAAAGATAAATCATTTGATATGCACTATGAAGACAACTATTTTATTGATTCTGCTAAAGCTGTTTGGAATTATTCATTGTTTGATGAAAATATTATTGATGCTTATCAAGAAGGCGGTTTAAAAAATGCCTATGATTATTTTGGAAGTCATCCATTAATAGTATTAAATAAAAATGGTTATTATTTTTCGGTATGGGCACCAAATGCAAAAATGGTATCAGTTGTAGGTGATTTTAACCAATGGAATAATAATTCTCATCAACTCTTTGTCAGGCTTGATCATTCTGGAATATGGGAGGGGTTTATTCCGGATTTACCAAAAGGCAGTCTTTATAAATTTCATATCGTCAGTAACCAAGGTAAAGCATTTTATAAAGCTGACCCTTATGCTCGTTATTCAGAATTGAGACCAGCAACAGCGTCCTTAACTTGGAAATTTTCTTATAAATGGGGAGATAAAAAATGGATGAATAAAAGAAAAAACAAGAATTCATTAAATGCTCCATGGAATGTGTATGAAATTCATCTTGGAAGTTGGATGCGTCCCAATAAAAATGATGAAAGCAGTTTTAATTCTTACAGACAAATTGCCGAATTACTGATTCCTTATGTTAAGGAAATGAATTTCACGCATGTTGAATTCATGCCAATCACTGAATTTCCTTATGATGCCAGTTGGGGATATCAATGTACTGGATATTTTTCTGCAACATCAAGGTTTGGAACATCTGATGATTTAATGTTTCTGATTGACATGCTCCATCAAAACGATATTGGTGTTATCCTTGATTGGGTACCTTCTCATTTCCCTTCTGATGCGCATGGTTTGTATTTTTTTGATGGTGCACATACCTATGAATATGCAGATAACAGAAAAGGATTTCACCCGGATTGGAACAGTTATATTTTCAATTATAAAAGGGGAGAGGTGCGGTCTTTTTTGTTAAGCAGTGCACATTTTTGGATGAAACATTTTCATATTGACGGATTAAGGGTAGATGCAGTCAATTCAATGATCAGACTTGATTACTCAAGAAAAAAAGGTCAATGGGTTCCCAATGAGTTTGGAACAAATGAAAATCTAGAAGCAATAGATTTTTTGAAAAAATTAAATCAGATTCTTTATTATGATTTCCCCAATACACAAAGTATAGCAGAAGAAGCATCAGACTGGCCTGGAATTACAATCCCAGTATCGCAAGGAGGTTTTGGATTTGGAATGAAATGGATGATGGGCTGGATGCATGACACATTTAAATATTTCAAAACTCCTCATCAAAAAAGAAAACAAATTCAGGATGTTTTCAGTTTTAGTATGATGTATTTCTATGATGAAAAATTCATGCTTCCTTTAAGTCATGACGAGGTAGTACATGGTAAAAGCCCCATGATATATAAAATGCCCGGAATGGAGTGGGAGAAATTTGCCAATTTACGTTTATTATATACTTATATGTACACGCATCCCGGAACCAAACTCATGTTCATGGGTAATGAATTTGGACAAACTTCTGAATGGAATGATAAATCTGAAATTGATTGGCATTTGCTTCAACACATATCTCACAGCAAACTGAAGGACTGTGTAAAAAAGCTTGGACAACTTTATCTGACCGAAAATGCTCTTTACTTTCATCAATTCGAATCAAAAGGATTTGAATGGATTGAACTTGGGAAAAAGAAAGAAGGTGTAATAGCTTTTAAAAGAAAAGGAAAAAATGTTAAAGACGACCTTATTGTAATTATGAATATTGATAATCAGTATTATCCTCATTGGGAAATGATTGTTCAAGGAAAATTAAATTGGGTGGAAATATTTAATTCTAATGATGTTGATTATTGGGGTACAGGAATCGGTTTGAATAAGTACCCGAAAACAACTTTGATTAATAAAATGCAAAAAATTTGCAAAATTGAATTTCAAATTCCCCCTCTGAGTGCTATGATTTTTAAATAATTATTTGAATTAATTCTATAAAAAAGAGGCAGTCAATCATGACTGCCTCTCGAATTTTAAAATGAACCTTCTACATAAGTTTAAGATTCATCAAATCAAATTTTTAATTCGCATTTTTGAACACTTTCTGAATGAATTTATCGCTATCAGTAGCAATCTCTATTAAATAATTTGCACTTGGTAATGAGCCAATATTGTCTACATTAATAATGTTTTTTCCTAAAACCAATTGAGCATATTTACGAGTAATTAAATTCCCTTCAGTAGTAAATATTCGTATAGTTGCTGGTTGTACTTTATGACTGTTGATTTCTACCTTAAATGAATTTACAAATGGTGAAGGGAATACGCTTATTTCATCATTATTCGTAACAGTATTTATTTTTAAAGAAACAATATTTGAATATTCAAAATTACCATCAATTCCAACTATTTTAAATCTGTAATACACAACTTTCAAGTTATTAGCATTAACTGTATCATTACATGAATAATCCAATTCACCTGTTGTTCTTTTCGAATTAACAATTTGAGAAATTGAAAAAACTTTACCATCATAACTTCTCAATAATTCATAATGATGAATATTGTTTTCTGAAATTACTTTCCAATTGATTTTAGCATTATTTTGTTTAATCCATTGAGCTGAAAAACTCACTAATTTAACCGGTAGTACTATGTTTACATTTATAGTAACAATAGCAGTATCGCAATCTGAATTTGAGTCACATATTTTGTAATAGAAAGTATCAATTCCAAAGAATCCAGTTGTAGGAGTGTAGATATATGAGCCATCAGGATTAATAACAACATTGCCATTTAATGGATTATTTAAAATTGACCAGTTATTTCCTCCATCTCCACTAAGAATATCATTAGAACTTAATATTCCATTTACAGGTATATTTTGACTAGTTGAAGTTGTATCATCATTCGCAATTGGTAAATCATTTACCGGATTGATTGTAATAACTACCATCGCAGTATCGCAATCGCTGTTTACATCACATAGTTTGTAGTAGAAAGTATCTATTCCATTATAGTTTGCTGTTGGAGTGTATGTGTAAGTACCATTTAAATTGAAGTTCAATGTCCCGTTAGTTACGTTGCTAGTAACTGACCAAGTATTACCACCATCGCCACTTTGAACATCATTACCAGTTACTGATCCACTAACAGGTGTATCTTCATTTGTTGATTGCACATCATCATTCGCAATCGGTAAATCATTCACCGGATTGATTGTAATAACCACCATTGCAGTATCGCAATCGCTGTTTACATCACAAAGTCTGTAATAGAAAGTATCTCTTCCATTGTAGTTTGCTGATGGTGTGTATGTGTATGAACCATTTGAGTTAAGGTTCAGTGTTCCGTGAGTTACATTGTTTGTCAATGACCATGTGTTACCTCCGTCGCCACTTTGAACATCATTACCAGTTACTGATCCACTAACAGGTGTATCTTCATTTGTTGATTGCACATCATCATTCGCAATTGGTAAATCATTCACCGGATTAATAGTAATGATTACTCTCGCAGTGCTGCAGTTTAGTAATGAATCACACAATTTATAGTAAAAAGTATCTTTCCCATTAAAATTAGGGTTAGGAGTGTAAACATAGGTTCCGTTGCTATTAATTGTCAACGTACCATTTGATGGATTGGAAACCAGAGACCATAAGTTGGTTCCATTTATACTCATTGAATCATTTAGAGAAAGATTACCATAAAGAGGAGTATCCTCGTTAGTAGAATCAATATCATTAACTGCTACGGGTTGAACTCTACAGCTTACAATCACTGTGTCTTTTGCTGTTCCTGCATTCGTTGTAGCTACAATTGCAGATGCCGCGGTGATTAAACGACCAGTATTAGATCCTGGAATATTTGCTCTGTAAACTAGTTTAATGTTTCCACCAGCAGGTACAGTATAAGAAGCTTCTGAACCAATCAGAACACCTCCTTCAAAACTCAATGCATTTGTTGCATTATTCGCAGGGAGCACTACAGAATTTGCTGAGTTAACATCACTAGTAGGGTCAATCCCAGCAAAACTAAATCCAGCGGGAAGTGTATCCAGTATTTTATCAATTGAGACATTATAAATGCTGGAGTTACTAACAGTAATGGTAAATTTTGCATAAGAATCTACTGATGAACAGTAAGAATTCTTATCAGAAGTCTTTGATATAGATAGCGTATTAGCAGAAGCGGAAACGGTAATGGGCAATCCTTGTCCTAAAGCAGTATTTAAAGCATATTTGTAATTGGTATTTCCGCTGGTTGCTCCTGCACAAGGCAATAAATAATTGGTGAATCCAAAATTTGTAATCCTGAATTTCCAAAGAACTTTGACGTAGGCACCTGTAGATCCATTGCCACTAATAAAATACAGTGAATCAGTGGTTCCAACATTAATCTGAGGAACAGTACTTTCAATAATTTTTGTACTTAATAATATTAATTTTGTTGGATCATAAGAAGGAGAAACTGCAACTTGAAAATCATTTTCATCACCGTTTCTAACATTACCTACCGTATATGTAATAGTATCTAAAATAATTCCTCCCAATAAATCTTGGTTATTTACCGATGCTTGCGTTAGGCCTCCGGCATTGGCGCTAATACTTGAACGATTATAAATATCAAAAGTCTGTGTTTTTGCATTGGCGGTTGTGTCACTTAATCTTAAATTGAAAGTGGCAACTGCCTGCGGTTGATTTCCAGCGGCAGTTGGATAGGTAACATAATAATAGCAAACCTTTGTTTGTCCTGGTGCAAGAGTTCCAATATTTGTAATTCCATCTGCTGGAGATACCAATGTATAATTTTGTCCTACTATAGAAGTACCAATTGAAGTAATGGAGAACCTTAATTTACTATAAGTAACTCCAGACCCAGTATTATTTTTAACTTCAAAACCAACATAGCAACTAGTATAAGCTGTGGGTAGATTTCCATCTACAATAAAATAAGGGGCAGTTATTCTCGTAATTGTAAAATCAGTAGGATTTAAGGCCTTTGATTTTGTTGGAAATAAACAAATAATAATGGCTAGGAAACTTAATAGTTTGCAAAATTGATTTTTCATAATTACTTAATTCGTGAAATTTTTTTATTTAAAAAGTTTGCATATTTAAGGAAATTATAGATACAATATTTAGATAAATATATAATTACATAATATATTTTGAATATTTATTTAGGAATTTTTCAATTTTCGGTCTAATAACAATTTGACAATAAGGATTGTGTCCATTTAAATTATAATAATTTTCATGATATTGCTCTGCGGGGTAAAAAATTGTAAATTCTTCCAAAGTAGTTACAATTGAGGATTGGTAAATCCCTGAATCATTTAATTGAATCATATATTGCTCCGCAATTTTTTTCTGCGACACATTATGATAAAAAATAACGCTTCGATATTGAGTCCCAATATCTTCGCCTTGTCTGTTTAATGTAGTTGGATCATGTGTACCCCAAAACACAGTGATTAAATCTTGAAAGCTAATAATTGCTGGATCAAAAATAACATTAAGGCATTCAGCATGACCAGTTGAACCCGAACAAACAGTCTTATAGTCAGGATTGGCTAAATGTCCGCCGCTGTAACCACTTTTTACTTCAATAACTCCTTTTAGTTTTTGAAAAATTGCTTCAGTACACCAAAAACAACCATTTCCAAAGGTTGCGGTTTCAGTTTGCAATGACGAATGTGTTAAATTGCCTTCCATTATTATTAAAATTTGAATTAGTGAAAAAAAACAAAGAATATTTAAACATAAAATTATTGATATTGTTCCTGTTATTAGGAATTTATTCTTGCAGCCATAAAAATATTGCAATGAAAAGACAAAATGAAACCCATGTGATAAGATTAAAACCAGGGATGGATTTAAAAAAATCAATTCAGGAATATGTCAATAAAAATTATATTCAGGCAGGATGGATTGTTACTTGTGTTGGAAGCCTTACAAAATACAATATAAGATTTGCTAACCAATCAACTTTGTCAAGCGACACAGGACATTTTGAAATTGTAGGTTTAACAGGTACACTTTCAGTAAATGGTTCTCATTTGCATATTTCGATTAGTGATAGTCTCGGAAGAACAATTGGCGGTCATTTGTCAGAAAATAACATCATTTATACAACAGCAGAAATTGTAATTGAATCTTCCGACGCTTTTCTTTTTAAAAGAATGAAGGATGGCTCTACTCCTTGGGAAGAATTACAAATTGAAAAAAAATAAAGTTCAAGAAATATTTATGAAATTTTTTCCTGAGACAACGCTAACTCAACTTGAATTTGATAAAATCAAGGAATTGATAAAATCAAATTGCAGAAGCGAGTTTGCAAAAGAAAAAACAAACAACATTCTTATTCATACCAAAAAGGAATTTATTCAGAAAGAATTAAGCCAAACGAATGAATATAAAATCCTTTTAGATTCCGGCATATACTTTCCAAATGATTTCACTTTAAATATCACCAGAGAATTAAAATTACTTTCAGTTTCGGGAGCTTCATTAACGTGTGAACAATTTTTATTGATCAAAAAACTTTGCTTCAATACTGAAAGTATTTTCAGGTGGTTTGATGATGAAAGAAGAACAATCTATTCGCATTTAGCTGAAGTTTTAAACAATGTTTATTTTGAAAAAAATATTCAGGTACTTATTGATGAAGTTCTGGACGAATCGGGACATGTTAAAGACAATGCTAGCGATGAACTGGCAGACATACGAATGCGACTGTACAGAAAACGCAATGAATTAAGACGTTTGTTTGAAAGAATCGTCAGCAAACTAAACAAGCAAGGTTATCTTGCTGATATAGAGGAAAGCTTCATGAATGGGAGAAGGGTATTGGCTGTTTTTGCAGAACAAAAAAGAATGGTAAAAGGAATCCTTCATGCAGAAAGCGACAGTAGGAGAACAAGTTTCATTGAACCAGAAGAAACAACTACTTTGAATAATGAAATTTATTCTCTTGAAAATGAAGAAACCAAGGAAATTTACAGAATCTTAAAAAGACTAACACAACACATGTCAGTTTATGGGTCATTATTAAATTCTTATTATCAAATTGCTGGTGAGTTTGATTTCATTAGTGCTAAAGCCAAGTTTGCAAGGGAAATCAATGCATCGATGCCTTTAATTGAAGACAAAGCCATTGTAAAATTAATTGCCGCGAACCATCCATTACTTTATTTATACAATAAAAAAAATCTTAAGAAAACTATCCCTCTCGATATGACGCTAGATGCAGAAAATAGAATTCTGGTAATCAGTGGCCCCAATGCTGGCGGAAAAACAGTCACATTAAAAACAACCGGACTTTTACAGGTGATGGTTCAATCTGGAATATTGGTTCCCGTAAGTCCAGACAGTGTTATGGGTATTTTCAAACAGATGATGATTCATATCGGTGATACTCAAAGTTTAGAATTTGAACTTAGTACCTATTCTGCTCATTTAACCAATATGAAGCACTTTATAGAAAATGCCAATGGTAAAACAATGTTCTTTATTGATGAATTGGGCAGTGGCAGTGATCCTAACTTAGGAGGAGCATTTGCAGAAGTCATATTAGAAGAGTTGGCAAAAAAACATTCATTGGGTATTGTAACTACTCATTATCTTAACCTTAAAGTAATGGCTAATACAGTTAAAGGTATTTTCAATGGAGCCATGCAGTTTGATGAAAATAAATTACTCCCCTTATATCGTCTCAAAACAGGATCTCCGGGAAGCTCCTATACCTTTTCCATTGCAGAAAGAATCGGTCTGAACAAAGGATTGATAGATAGAGCTAAAAAATTGGTTGATGAAAATCATTATAAGCTGGACATCTTGCTAAATAAATCCGAACAGGACTTACAAAAAATAAATGCAGAAAAAAAACAACTTAATCAATTGGTACATGAAAATGAACTATTGAAAAAAGAGATGCAGTTACTAATAAATAAAGAAAAACATGCTCAAGAAATTGAAAAATTAAAACTAAGTAACAAAATAGCAGAAGATAAAATTGTTTACTTGAAAGACATGGAAAGAAAACTTAAGTCTTTAGTAATTGAATGGAAAAAAACCGAAAATAAAGATGCTGTTGTAAAAACGATGCAGAGTTTACTTTTCGCACAAAAAGATAAATTTCATAAGGAAAAACAACAACAAAAGTCGAATGAAACATTTGAAGAAATAACAGGAGAAATAAGCATTGGAAGTAAAGTTAAAATGAAGCAAAACAGACAAACAGGAATTGTCAAAGAATTAAGAGGTAAAAAAATATTATTGCAAGTAGGAATCATGCCCATGTTGGTGGACATTAAAGATCTTATACTTATTAAAGAAAGAGTTACCAACTCAACCAAATAATTTTACAATTGAATTGACTCAGTTTTTACTACAGATTCTAAATTGATAGTTCCATATACATGCGGGAATAACTGATTTACAGAAGCGGACAATTCAAGTTTAAGTTCAGCATGCAATTTCGTCTCATCAACATGCAATAATAATAGATTTTCCATGTTTTTATAGTAACGGTCAAGGACACCTGCAATTTGTTCCGTAGTGCACATGTGTATAAAACCTTCAGATTTCAAGGAAGGTTCTTCAAAAAAACCATCAGATAAAGCATGTTGCCATTGTTGTTCTGTAGTAACGTGATAAATCATTTTTAAAGCATTTTAGCAAGTAATTGAATTTCATTCATTTTATATCTATTGTGGTCATTATCGAAACATTTGCTAAGTTCTTCTAGTAAAAGTTTGATTATCCTTACATTGTTTAATGGTCTAAAATAATTATTGGAGGGTGTAACAGCAATTGTTTTGAAATACCTTTCAATGTCATTGTGTGAGTACATTTGGCCGGTCATTGGTTCAATATAAAACAAAATTTTTTGTGAAGATTGTCCGGAAGGATTCATGATCTGGTATTGTTCATCGAAATATCCCAACAAAAACTGATTAGGGATGTCAACAGCCCTAACAGGAACATCAAGCAAATTACAAAGGATCAAGTAAATGATTCCATTACTGATTGAATTACCGGTTTTAGTCTCTAGTGTTTTATTTATAAGAAAATGATCTGGATTGTCATAATTTAATTCAACACCTTTTTGTTTATAATAATTGTAAAAAATACTGTTCAATACATTTATTTGCTCAATAGGAGTGAGGTAATTATTCAATTCCAGCCATACATTTCTTCTAAGCTTTTCAATCTCCTGTAAAATGGGAGTGGGGAGTATATCAGGATAATGATATTTAGCTACAATGATAGAACCACTCAATAAATCAGGGGATTGTAGCTGCCAATTTGAAAATTCTGTTTTAAGATCCTTGAAATGAAGGCGATGTATCAGAGATTCAATTCGCTCCTGGACAGATTCATTGTTTATGTTGTCCCATAATTCTTCAAGATTGGGTATAATGCTCTTGCCGATTGATACAATCTTTTCACTGACGGATTGATATATTTCTTCATCAGGATCATCAATTAAATGCAATAGTGCTTTTATTTCTTTATTTTCTTGCAAGGATTTCAAAGGTTATTGAAATGTGAATATCGGTTACAGAATGACTACAATGCAAGTTTAATTTTCCACAAGGGTTATTAACTTTTTTCTTTAATTTCAAGATACCTGTTAAGCTAAATATGTTATCATTTATCAACAATAAAATAGCCCTTCAGAAATTTTCCAAAGGGCTATTGCATGAACATTTATTGATTATTTTTTCGTGGATTTCTTCGTAGCTGTTTTTTTAGGAGCAGCTTTTTTCTTAGCGGTTGTTTTTTTGTCAAATGCCTTAGGATCTTGTTGAATAATCATCTTTTTTATTGAATCAATATCAATTGCAGACAATTCTTCAGCTGTATATTTACCATTGGCACCTTGACCAACTATTTTAAGCATTTTCTTATTAAATCTGATAAATGGACCCCATCTGCCATTTTCAATAGATATTTTTTCTTCAGGCCATTGTTGAATGAAACGATTGGCTTCTTTCTCAATCTTTTTTTCAATCAATTCATTACAATCTTGTTGGGTCAGTAAATCAAAATTGTATGCTCTGGGAATATTGATGAATAAATCATTCCATTTTATAAATGGACCAAATCGACCTTTTCCTTTTGTAATTGGCTTTTCGTTATAAAATCCAATTGGCGCATCTTCAATTTGTTTAGCTTGAATAACTTCTATTGCTCTTTTCAACTCCACTTCCAAAGGTTCTTCACCTTTTGGTAATGAGATAAATTGTTCTCCCCATTTTACGTAAGGTCCAAATCTTCCAATATTGACAGATACTTCAAGTCCATCGTGTTCACCCAAAGTCAAAGGTAATTTGAACAAATCCAATGCTTCTTCAAGGGTGATTGTTTCAATACTTTGACTGGCTTTTAATTTAGCAAATCTCGGTTTCTCTTCATCAGTCTGAGCACCAATCTGAACCATAGGGCCATATCGTCCCATTCTTGCAGTCAGAGGCTTTCCTTCTTCTGTTACACCCAACATTCTTTCACCAACAGCGCGTTCTGCTGTTTCCATCGTATGAGAAACTCCCTGATGAAAAGGAGTATAGAAAGAAGAGACCATCTTATTCCAAATAATTTTTCCATCAGCGATTTCATCAAATTCCTTTTCAATGTTGGCTGTAAAAGAATAATCCATTACATTTTGAAAATGCTGATTCAAAAAATCAGTTACTACAAGTCCTAAATCAGTTGGAAAGAGTTTACCTTTTTCAGCACCCGTATTTTCTTGTTCGGTAATTTTTTGAATATTATCATCTTTCAATCGAATGATGCGAAAACTTCTTTTTACTGCTTCTTTGTCTTTTTTCTCTACATAGGTTCTTTTAATAATCGTTGAAATTGTTGGTGCGTAGGTACTTGGTCTTCCAATCCCCAACTCCTCCAGTTTTTTCACCAAAGATGCTTCCGTATATCTGGCACTGTGTTTGGTAAATTTTTCAGTTGCAGTCATTTGTAAGAAAGACAGCGATTGGCCGATCGATAAATCTGGCAATCGACTTTCGCCTTCTTCTTCATTTTCCTCATCGTCTGTGCTTTCTAAATAAACTTTCAAAAATCCGTCGAATTTCAATACCTCACCAGAAGCTGTAAGCTCTTGTTGATTGGTACTGATATTAATTTTTGCAGTTGTTTTTTCAAGCTCTGCATCACTCATTTGAGACGCTATGGTTCTTTTCCAAATAAGCTCATATAAACGATTTAATTCAGGATCACTGACAAAAGAATGTTCCATATATGTTGGTCTGATGGCCTCATGAGCTTCTTGAGCAGACTCGTTTTTATTTTTGTATTTCCTAACCTGTAAATACTTATCTCCATAATTTTTGGAAATGGCTTCTTTGATACTGTCCATAGCAGTATCACTTAAATTTACACTATCAGTACGCATGTAGGTGATCTTTCCACTTTCATATAACTTTTGTGCCAATAACATAGTTTTACTTACCCCATAGCCTAATTTTCTGCTGGCTTCCTGTTGAAGAGTAGAAGTAGTGAAAGGCGGAGCTGGAGTGCGTTTTCCAGGTCTTACCTGAATATCCTTTACACTGTATTTTGCATTGATACAACTGGAAAGAAAAGATTCTGCATCTTCGGGTTGGTTGTATTTAGCACCTTCCGCTTTGAAAATAACAGTTTTATTGTTTAAATCGGTTGCAGATAATGAAGCTTCCACTTTAAAGCTGCTCACTGCTTTGAATTGATTGATCTCTCTTTCCTTTTCAACTATCAATTTCACAGCAACGCTTTGAACTCTTCCAGCACTTAAGCCTCCTTTCTGGCCAATTTTTCGCCATAGAACCGGGCTTAATTCAAAACCCACAATTCTATCCACCACGCGTCTTGCTTGTTGAGCATTAACAAGATTCATGTTGATAAGTCTGGGAGATTGTACAGCTTTTTGTATGGCGGGCTTTGTAATTTCATGAAAAACAATTCTCTTGGTGGTTGCAGGGTCAAGTTTTAATACTTCTGCCAAATGCCAACTTATACTTTCTCCTTCACGGTCCTCATCCGATGCCAACCAAACTTCATCTGATTTTTTGGCTATTGCTCTTAATTCATTGACAACCCTTTCTTTTTCAGCAGGTATAATATACTTAGGTAAGAAATTATTATTGATGTCAATACCCATGTCATTTTTTTCCAAATCACGGATATGACCATAACAACTTTTCACTTCAAAGTCTTTACCCAATATACCTTCAATAGTCTTTGCCTTAGCCGGAGACTCCACAATCAATAAGTTCTTTGCCATAGTATTTAATTAATGTAACACTCCTCCAATATCAATATTTTTAACAGTAAAGAGAATGCATTTTCATTGCAATATTAGTTTAAAATTGAAAAAACAAAATTTTTCCTAAAATAATTTATCTTTTTATTTTAACCATATTGATCTTTTAGGTTATTAAATATTCGCTGATAGCCAATCGAAATTAATGGTCTGAAACACCTATAAATAAAGGATTTAAACTGCTTTGATAATCTAAAATTATTCCCTTGAATTTCTTTATAAATATATTTTATACGGAGGAAAATGTTTTTTTTCTGCATTGCAAATAATAGTAATTAAATAATTCATTGATTTGAATCATGTAAAATCAGCAAATCTCATTTTTGATTTGTTTCAATCTCTTTTTGTATTTTCAATCATTGAATTGATAAAATATGAATGTTGTTATCATTGGGTCGGGTAATGTTGCAAGTGTATTAGGCAGAATGATGCAACAACATCAAATCAATATACTACAGGTTGTAAGTCGAGATATTAAGAATGCTCAATTGCTTGCTGATAAATTAAAAACAACCTATTGTGATTTCACAGGCAATATTGAATCCAATGCCGATTTGTATATAATGGCCTTGTCGGATAAGGCTCTTTATGCTGACTTTTCATTTTTAAAAATCAACAATAAACCGATTGTACATACTGCCGCATCTGTATCTAAAAATATCTTACAAAAAATTTCTGATAATTACGGCGTTTTATACCCTCTTCAAACTTTACATAAAAACAATAAGGAAACTCCACTCATTCCCTTTTTAATAGATGGGAATAATGAAGTAACGCTTTCATTGATACGATCATTCGCAAAAATTATTTCAGAAAAAGTGGAGGTTGCCGATGACGAAACTCGTTTAAAATTGCATGTAGCAGCCGTCATTGTAAATAATTTATCTAATCATTTACTTTCTTTAACTGAATCCTTTTGTAAAAAAGAACATGTCAACTTTGAGTTACTAAAACCATTAATTGAAGAAACTTTCAATAGGATATTACATGCAAGTCCATCTGAAGTACAAACAGGACCTGCTAAGAGAAAAGATCAGGAAACAATTGATAAGCACATTTCTATTCTCAATAATCACACTGAATTACAACAAGTTTATAAAATGCTTTCTGAAAGTATTGTAAATAATCAATGATAGGGAAAAACAATGTCGGTTTGAACTTTGTATGGATCAATTGGATTACCATCATTACCAATTGGGTCAGTCACATAAATTTCATACGCAGGCGCTGAAACAGATTTTTTATTATCCTTTATCCATTCTTTCAAAAACTGATAAGCCTGAACTGATTCTTCATAAGGTCCGAAATAATGAGCAAGAATTACTTTGCCCCGAGGTATTTGTCTAAATTTTACTGATTTTGAAAGTTTAGCAGGTTTTTTATCAACAGGAATACCCGCTTCAAAAAAGAAAGGTGCTTTTTGAGTTTTATACCAAGCCAATGGGGCGCCGGTAATTTTCAGTTTGTTCTTTTGAATGCATTCTGCCAATTTTTCACCGTAAATTTTAGCCAGTTTTTGACTCAGTCTGATGTTATTAGAGGCACTGTCTTTAATCGAAATAACGTTGAATGGCATCGAAATGGTATCTACAATATTGATGATGGGGGCATCTCTATAGGTAGTATCTGATTTACTTACAGGCTTATTCTTTTTTAAAATAACAGTGGGCCTTTCTTTTAAAGATTGATCTTTTTTATTTCCGCAAGAAAATAAAAAAAGAGAGGAAATGATAACAAGAAGATTAAACCCTTGAACTTTGTATAACTTGTATTGAACCATTAATGTAAATATATTAAACACAATCTAACCAATAATTTGCAAAAATAGATACTATTAATTTTGATATTTCATTGAATTAAGTTTTTCATGTAGGTTTGCATCTTGAAATTAAAAAATGTATGTATAATATTACGTTCCATTTTGAGCAGAAGGGATTAAATAGTGTAACGCTTGAAAATATTGAATCTGGACAATCGATTCTGGAAGCTGCCTTGAAAAATAACATAGAATTACATCACAATTGTGGTGGAGTATGTGCTTGCAGTACTTGTCATCTTTACGTAGAGCAAGGAGAGCAGTTTATAGAGGAATTATCTGACAAAGAAGAAGATTTTATTGACAGGGCTGTTAGTCCGAGATTAAATTCAAGACTTGGATGTCAGTGTCTACTCAATGACGGAAGCGGTCATATTACAGTAACAATACCTGATCAGTCTCAATTTTTTGGAGAATAAACTTATAAATATGACTTTTGAACCACCTATCCACTGGAATGATTATGAAGACATTGCCATGAAACTTTACGAAAGATTTGGTGATGATTTTGGAGAGAGTAAAATCTATCGTATCCGTTTTACAGACCTTCATAAATGGGTTTTGGAGATTCCAAACTTTGCAGGTAAAGCTGAAGAAAGCAATGAGGGCCATTTGGAAATGATTCAAAGTTCCTGGGTGTATGAATGGAGGGATTCTCAAAAATAACTGATTCAATCATTTGAAATATCTTCGATTTCAACCATGAATGTACTTGAACTTTTCAAGCCAATTAAATTAATAGTGATGGATGTTGACGGTGTGTTAACAGACGGCAAAATTATTTTGTTGGAATCATTGGAAATGGCAAGAACGATGAACATTAAAGATGGTTTTGCATTGCAACTTGCCGTAAAAAAAGGATACCATGTTTTGGTAATTTCCGGTGCATCCGATGGTGGTGCAGTTTCCAATAGGTTGAAAAAACTGGGTATAAATGAAATATATCAGGGTGTGACAGATAAAGCAGCTTTATTAAATGAAAAAATCATTTCTTTAAATTTAACTAAAGAACATGTTTTATTCATTGGAGATGATATACCGGATTTGCAATCAATGAAATCTGTTGGGTTAGCTTGTTGCCCAAGTGATGCAGTTTTGGAAATAAAAAATATATCACATTATATATCACCATTTAAAGGTGGAGACGGGTGTGTAAGGGACGTAATTGAGAAAGTAATGAAGCTCAACAATCACTGGGATTTAGAAACAAATACTGCTGCAAAATAATCATTCGCAATCTAATCCAGATCTGTGAACGCTATCCAAATTCGGCATTATGAAATTAATCAAAGCATTTTTTCAATTAATCAGATGGCCTAACCTTGTTTTCATAGGGCTTACGCAATGGCTTTTTTATTTTTGTATCGTTCCATCCGTTTATGAACCTAATCAAAATGCAGTAAAAGAACTTAATAAAGTGGATGGCCTTTTTTATTTATTGATATTTTCCTCGATAATGATTGCAGCGGCAGGATATATAATCAACGACTATTTTGATTTACAAATTGACGCTATCAATAAACCTAAAAAAGTAGTGATTGACAAAATATTGAAGAGAAGATGGGCAATCGTTTGGCATTTGTTATTATCACTTGCAGGTTTGGGTTGCAGCATTTTCATAAGTATTGAAACTGACAAATGGATCATTGCAATTGCAAATTTTTCAAGCATTTTCTTGCTATGGATATACTCAACTACCTTCAAGAAAAAAATATTGACGGGCAATATTATCATTTCAGTATTAACAGCATGGGTGGTATTGGTGGTTTATTATTTTGCGGGTGCAAACTTCCTCAATTACAAGGGTTGGGACAATATAAATTATCCATTCGATATCAGAAAACTATATCAATTGACAATCCTTTATTCTGGATTTGCCTTTATCATTTCATTGATTAGGGAAGCTGTGAAAGATATGGAAGACATGGAAGGAGATGCACGTTTTCAATGCAATACGATGCCCATTAAATGGGGAATCCCGGCAAGCAAAGTGTTTGTGGCTGTTTGGGTTATTATCTGTATCTCATCCTTGACAATCATTCAAATCTATGCTTGGCAGACAGGTTGGTGGATCAGCGCTGTATATAATTTATGTTTTGTTATTATTC
>CAMCAY010000046.1 GCA_945872815.1 Chitinophaga pinensis | reverse complement strand
TAAATATTAAACTTCAATACATCGGGAAATACGAGATTGTCAATTGCAATAATAGAAATTAATACAGCAATAAACCAACCTAGCGGTTTTACAATTAGTCCAATGAATTCATTTTTCTCAACCGTTTTCCATTTGTTATGAATAATATTGAACAATAAAATCGCTACATATTTGGATAGGAATCTTCTAAAAACAGAAATGAGGGCAATGATTAGAATTGTGGTGATTAAACTGAAAATACTGTTGTTTAATAGCATAGTGTTCATAAGAATCATTCTGTAAATTTAATAAGAGAGGTCGGTTACTTTATCTGGTAAATTTCAAGCCCATCTTTTTTCAATATGTATAAATTGCCGTTGACTGCTTTTATCGACTTAAAATTATTAATTCCTGAAGGAAGTTTGTATTCTTGCAGTGACAGCGATTCTATATTATAAGAGAAAAGTGTATCATTACTAAAACCATACATCGTTTTATTATTGATGGCAACATTATTCCAGTTTTTAAATGGTAAATTATTTTTGTAACTGCCATAAGAATCAAAAATATAAAAACCTTGAGTTTTGTCGTACAAAAAAACTTGTTTGTCATAATCTAATAACTGCTCTGGACTTGGTTGTGTATTTTGTGCGGAAAATTGTATATTTTCTGCAAGAAGACTAATATCGGGGCTTTCCAATAACAAATTAAATTGGTCATCAAATTTTTTAATTTTGAAATACTGTTCATCATACACCCAAATGTTATTATCGTATGAAGCAGCAACAGAGCGAACACTAAAAAGGTTTTTGGATTTAAGGTTAACAGCGTTTCTTACAGAAAGCAGTTTGTCCAATGTCAACAAATTTCCATAGTTCTTGTAATAAACCAGTATTTTCAATGGGTTGGAAACATCAATTAGCGAAGGTTTTCCAAATTTCATCAGCTCATTGAATACAGCAACAATATCACCTGATTCATTCAATTTTAATAATTGGTTGTCTTGTGAAATCAGGAAAACATTATTCAACATATCAACGTTGAAATATGAAAAATTTCCAGGAATTTTCTTTTTAAAAACAAAAAAATCATTATCTGAAACATCAGAATTTTGGGAAAAAGTAATTTTACTCACTGCAAAAAAGAGTGTTGTAATAAACAAATATTTGATTAACTTTTTCAAGATTTTAGTGATATTTTAATTCAAGTGCAGATCCGTCAAACACTGCATAGCTGAAGTATTGTATCCAGTCGCCTAAATTTATGTATCGGCTCTTTTCTGATAATTGAATGTCTAAGGGTAAATGACGGTGTCCGAATATAAAGTAGTCGAACTCATTTCTTTTTAGTTCTTCTTTGCAATAAGATACCAACCATTCATTTTCTTCTCCGTTAAATATTTCATTGCTGGAGCCGGTTTGCATTCTGCTTTTTCTGCTAAAGTAGTTTGCCATACCAATACCGATGGACGGTGGAATAATTCCAAATAAAAATTGAGCAATATTATTGCGAAAGATTTTTTTTAAAAATTTGTATCCATGATCACCTGGACCTAATCCATCTCCATGTCCAATTTTAAATCGTTTTCCACTGTATTCAAATGTAGTAGGTTCGTGATAAACCTTTACATTCATCTCTTTTTGAAAATAATCCTTCATCCACATATCATGATTTCCTACAAAAAAATGAACTGTTATATTGCTATCCGTTAACTCTGCAAGCTTACCTAAAATCCTTACATATCCTTTTGGAACAACATTTTTGTATTCAAACCAAAAATCGAATAAGTCACCTAATATGAAAATCTCTTTCGCATCTTTTTTAATTTCATCCAGAAATGAAATGATTTTTTTTTCACGAATCAGACTTTGTGTTGCATTGGGAGCGCCCAAATGAAAATCAGATAAAAAATATATTTTTTCGGATGAATTCATGTACTCAAATTAATTGTCAATAAAAAAACAAAAAACTTCTTTTGGCCCGTGAACACCCGTAACTAGTGTTTTTTCTATATCAGCAGTTCTGCTCGGCCCGCTGGCAAGTGTAATGAACGATGGAATGTTTTCTTTGTATTTCAATGTAAACTGTTCAATTGCATTTTCAATGTCATACACAATTTGCTTTCGTTGAGCAATGCAAATATGAATAGGAGCATACACACTTACCGTTCTTCCACTTTCTTGATAACTGCTCATCATAATGCTGCCGGTTCTTGCTATTAAAAATTCACAATCGGTTATGGCAACATCACAAGTCGAAAGGTCTTGGCATGTTTCAATATTTATTTTGGTTAACAGCTTTTTAAATGATGGTTCTCTGAAATAAATTGAGGACCAACAACGATCTGAAATGAGTTGTAATAAATTATTTTCTAAGTCTGATTCATTGTTACAATAAATAAATCTACCTTGTAATTTTTCAAATGTTTCAGCAAATAATTTTATTTCATCCGAATTCTCAGGATGTTGAAATACGCTATTATCCAATTGCTTTTCGGCATCAGGAAAAGGCAAAGGCACCGGATTACTCAGTGCCTGCTTAATTCTGTTTAATATGTTTTGTCTGGCATTATCGGCCATAAGGGAAATTATTATTCATCATGGGTATCTTGGTTGTTTGAAGCAATGCTTTCATCAATATGACTTGATGTTTCAGGGATTTGTTGTGTTTCTTCCACTTCCAGTATTTTCTTTTCCTCAAATGGTCGCTTGCCTATCAATCCTTCTACATCGCTTTTAAACAATACTTCTTTTACCAAAAGCTCTTTGGCAAGTTTTTCTACATCTTCTTTTTTGTCTAGTAAAAGTTTTTTTGTTTTTACATAAGCTTCATCTATCAGTTTTCTAACTTCTTGATCAATCATTTTTCCGGTCTCTTCACTATAAGGTTTTGTGAAATAATTTTCTTGCGCAGGGTCATAGAAGCTGATGTTTCCTACTTTCTCATTCATGCCATACATGGTAACCATGCTGTAGGCTATTTTAGTGATTTGTTGTAAGTCATTGCTGGCGCCTGTACTTATCTTACCAAAGAAAATCTCTTCACTTGCTCTTCCTCCAAGCGTCATACAAATCTGGTCTATCAATTGATCGGTATTATATAAATACTGTTCTTTTGGAGTGTATTGAGCATAACCTAAAGCTGCTGTGCCTCTTGGAACAATAGTGACTTTTAGCAGAGGGTATGCGTGTTCAAGATACCAGCCGCATATAGCATGACCTGCTTCGTGGTAAGCAATGATTTCTTTTTCTTCAGGAGAAATGATTTTATTCTTTTTTTCCAATCCGCCAATCACTCTGTCAATAGCATCCTGAAAGTCGCTCATATCAACCGCTTCTTTGTTTTTTCTTGCGGCAATTAAAGCTGCTTCGTTGCATACATTTGCGATGTCTGCTCCTGCAAATCCCGGTGTTTGTTCCGCAAGCTTGTGTATATCAAGATTGTCTGAGGTTTTGATGGGATTCAAATGAACTTTGAAAATCGCTTCTCTTCCTACTAGGTCAGGACGATCGATGGTGATTTGTCTGTCAAAACGTCCCGGCCTTAATAAAGCACTGTCTAACACATCAGGTCTGTTGGTAGCTGCAAGAATGATAATTCCCAAATCAGTGCCAAATCCATCCATTTCAACCAACAACTGATTTAAAGTATTTTCTCTTTCATCGTTGCTCATCATCACATTTTTTCCTCTTGCTCTTCCTATAGCATCAATTTCATCAATAAAGATTATGCAAGGAGCTTTTTCTCTTGCTTGTTTGAAAAGATCTCTTACACGGCTTGCACCCACACCTACAAACATTTCTACAAAATCACTTCCGCTTAAACTAAAGAAAGGAACTTGAGCTTCTCCGGCAACTGCTTTTGCTAACAATGTTTTACCTGTTCCTGGAGGCCCTACCAAAAGTGCTCCCTTTGGAATTTTACCGCCAAGTGCTGTATATTTTTTGGGATTTTTTAAAAAGTCAACAATCTCCATTACTTCAACTTTGGCTTCATCCAAGCCGGCAACATCGCCGAAGTTGATATTAACTTTTGTACCTTTTTCAAATAAAGTAGCTTTAGATTTTCCTATATTGAAAATTCCTCCACCACCACCTCCACCACCTGGTCCTACTTTGCGCATCATTATAAAAAACAGAAATCCAATTAACAAAATTGGCAGCAATGAACTGATGATCTGACTGAACAATTCGCCTTCATCTTCAGGTTTATCTGGTACCTGCCTGATGGAAGGATTTTGTTCATAGAATTTTCCTAATTGTTCAGAAAATGTTTTATCATCTATGATACTGAAAAACAATTGAGGTTCATTTAATTTTTTCGCTGTTTCATATTTCTTTGGATCCAATTTATCAAACAACAATTTGGCATATTCAGATGATTTGTTGTTCAAACTATCTTTGTTTATGAAGACGCGTACAATTTTTTTATTTCTGATTGTTTTAATTTCCTCAACATCTCCTTGCTTCAGCATTTGATAAAATTTTTGCTGATCGGTTTCAAGCCCTGCGCTATTGACGCTTCTAAAAAGATTGTAAGAGATCATTGCAATGAACACAATACCATAAATCCAATAGATATTGAATTTACTTTTTTTCTTTTGAGGATCTTCGCCTAATGGAGATTGATTACCTGGTATATTTTTTTTGTTATTGGGCTGGTTCATATTTTAAAAAAACGATTGATAATTTTGATGATTGGGTATGATTAGTCTTTGTGTTCTTGAGAAACAGCATCACTCCAAAGCTCTTCCAATTGATAAAATTTTCTGGGTTCAGGAAGCATAATATGAACTACTATGTTTACATAATCAATTAAAATCCATTGTTCTGCTTGCCTTCCTTCATGTTTAAAAGCGGTTTCCTGACATTGTTTTTTTACTTCTTCTTCGACATTGTCTGCAATTGCTCTCAATTGATTGTTGTTGGAGGCCTCACATACTATGAAAAAATCAGCAACAGCTTCAGGAATTTTACGCAAGTCGAGACTTACAATATTTTCTCCTTTTTTATCCAGAATTGCCTGAATTATTACTTTAAAGATTTTGCTATTTTTGGTTAATCTGGTCAGACTTTTTTTTCGACCATTTAAAACATTCAGGTTGCTCAAATGTGTTCAGTTTTATTTTTTGTTTGTAATGGAATTTTCTCAATTTTGAGATAAAATTCCTTTAGATTGCAATATTGGTCAAAGTTACTATTTCTTTGTCATTTGCGTGAATATGAAGCCAAACTTACTTTTTCATACGTTAGAACAGATAGAAAGTACCAATAATTATGCCATGGGCAAAATTCATGAAGGGTTGGCTGTTCATGGAATGGCTTTTTTTACATCTAATCAGACATCTGGGAAAGGCCAGCGAGGAAAATATTGGGAAGGAAAACCCGGTGAAAATATTGCATTGAGTATAGTTTTAACCCCAAATCATGACTTTGTCGAATTCCCATTTCTATTTAATGCTTGGATTGCTTTGATTTGCAGAAGTTACCTATCTAAATTAATTAATGAAAATGTTAAGATAAAGTGGCCAAATGACATCATCATTAATGACAGAAAGGCAGGTGGTATTTTGATTGAAAACAAGTTCCGTGGAAATTACTGGTGTTGGTCTGTAGTTGGTGTTGGTATTAATGTCAATCAACTCGAATTCTCCGGTGAAGCCAAGTATCCAATTTCTCTGAAGCAAATTTCAGGCAAAACCTATAACCTCAAAGATTTAGCAAGGGGATTACATACAGAAATATTGAACGCTTATCAGAATGTTGGACAATTAAATGCCGGTGAAATTTGGAAAGAGTATCTACAAAATCTATATAAAATAGGACAAGATGTATTCCTTAAAATAAAAAATGAAATTATAGAGACAACCATAGTTGGAGTAAATGAAACAGGCCAATTAATGACAAAGGATATTATAGAACGGACTTTAAACTTTGGTGAAGTAGAGTGGATTGTTTCTTAAATCATCAGCAATTCTCCCATGCTTCAATAATTTCCTGAGCATGCTCTTTACTTTTGGGTTTTGAAAATATCTTTTTTATCACTCCTTTATCATCAATCAGAAATGTTGTTCTTATTAGCCCCATATACTTTTTGCCGTACATGCTCTTTTCACCCCACACACCATATTTTTCAATGATAGTTAAATCGTTGTCTGCAATAAATGTAAAAGGTAGATTGTGCTTTGTTTCAAATTTTTTGTGTTTGACAACTTCATCCGGACTGATTCCAATAACTACGAACCCTTTTTTTGTAAGGATTTCAAAATTGTCTCTTAAGTTGCATGCCTGAATAGTACAAGTTGGTGTGTCATCCTGGGGATAAAAATACAAAATGATATTCTTCCCTTTAAAATCAGACAAGGCTACTAATTTACCATTTTGATCTTTGCCTTTGAATAAAGGTGCTTTTTTACCTTCAGCTAAAGTTGTCATGACAGCTATAATTTATAATCTTGTAAAATGAAAGTTTTTAATTGTTGTATTTCCTACTAAATCCTTAACAATTATTTTTAGATTATGTTCACCTACGGGACAATATTTATCTGTTTTATAAATAAATGCTCCTTTTTTATCGTTACTGAACAACAGCCATTGTCCATCAAGTAATCCTGTAAATTCTGCGACGTTTTTACCATTATCAGATGCAGAAAAAATAATTGAGCCTGCACCTGAAATTTTCGAACCTTCTTTGAAACTGCCTATTGAATATAAGCTTGGAGGAATCGTGTCTATTATTAATTGGTATTTACCAAAGTCTCTCCAACTTGATTCATACCATCCATTTTTATAAATTGCTTTATTGAATTTTTCTTTTCCATGGGCATTCATTTTCATCAAAATTTTATTTGAATCTTTCAAATTGAAGTTTCCTTTTATCCTGATTGGAAAATATTGCTGAATGGGGACCTTGTCATTATTAACTGAATAAATATTCTCATTTAAACCAAAAGGCTTTTGATTTATTGAAAAATAGAATGAATCATAGATGCACTTTTCAGGAAGATAAAGCATGATGGATTCGTTTTCATAAATATTGATATTGCCTGGTTTGAACAGTTGCCCTGATTGTTTATTGATTCCTATATTTTTATTGCCCTCTGAATTTTTCATTACATCAAATGATAACACAGAAGAATTTTGATTGGCATCTTTTACAACAACTTTAATGTGGTGAATTTCATTGTCGCTTAAATCAATGACTCCATCACTTTCTCTGTAACACTTGTAAATTCCGTCATTATAGCCAGATAGTCTGCTTAAATGTTGTAAAAAAGGACCTCCGTTGTCTCTTGTTTTGAAGTCAATATGGGCATTCAGGTATCTTGTCTCATCATAACTTATACTATCCATTTCAAAACCAACAATGGTTTCATCATTGTCAAAAAGTTCAGCACTATATATTCCGTTTTGGTTGGTGGACCCTGAATATCTGTCAAATGCTGAAATTGCAAAACTGATTTTGTCAGCATTTATTTTCAATAATCGAGTAGCAGGTTGAAAAGTTCCGTTTATTTTTTTTAGTGAAAATATTTGGGGAGTTTGTTCGTAGGTGCTATAGCGTCTATTGTATACCGATAGTCGTAAAATATCAGGTGAAATGTTATCTTCAATAGGGAAGCCAAATAACAAAGGGTTCAGCACTTTTTCTGTTTTGGTGTCTCTGATTTCAAAATGCAGATGAGGGCCTTGAGAACCTCCAGTATTACCGCTGTAAGAGATAAAGTCACCTTTATTTACCTTTAAAAAATTTACGGGTAATGTAATGTCAATTTCCCAGGACTTTTTTTTATACTGTTGATCAGTTATATATTCTTCAAGAGCGGGATAGAATCCATTTAAATGCGCATATAGAGTGGTCAGCCCGTTTGGATGATTGATATAAATAGCTCTGCCAAAACCGGTAGGGTCTATGTGGACTTTGGCGATATACCCTTCTGCAGCTGCTAAAACAGGTACATTAACCCTGCTGTCAGTTCTGCAGTCCAATCCCATGTGGTAATGATTGGGCCTCAATTCTCCGAAATTCGCTACAATACCTACTTTTGAGGCAACGGGCCATTGGAAATAATTAGTTGGATAATTTTTTGGTTGAAATAATTGGGCTTTTAAAAAAAAAGGAAAAAGGCAAATTATCGCAAGATGAATGATACGTTTTAAAATCATCAAGGTACATTTTCAATATAGGCGAAGATACAATTGAAAAGTTTAGGTTGATTACCACTTCTTGTTAAAGTCGCCACGGGAAAAATATTTTTCAATAAAACTGTACATTAAAATAAAAAAATAACGGCTACCCATTTCCCTAATTTTCAATTTTGATTCTCCGTGTTTTCTATTGGTCCATGAATTAGGAACTACTGCATAAGAATAACCTCTTATAATTGCTTTTAGAGGAAGTTCGACTGTTAGATTAAAATGAGGAGAGAGAAAAGGTTTTAGCCCTTGAATAGTATTTTTTTTATACAACTTGAAAGCATTGGTAGTGTCATCATATTTGATGTTCATCACCAATCGGATGATTCTGTTGGCCAAACGGTTGACAATCTTTTTTACCAAAGGGTATTCAATTACCTTACCTCCTTTTTTCCATCTTGTTCCAAAAACACAATCAACATCTTTTTCTAGCATAGTGGTATAGAACTTTATTAAATCATACGGAGAGTCAGACAAATCACCCATCATGATAGCAACGCAATCTCCGCTGAATCTTTCTAAACCATACCTTACAGCATAGCCAAATCCATTTGGTCCGGGATTGGTAACGTATTGTAAACTTGAATAGTTATCACATAATTTTTTTAAAACCTCTTCAGTATTGTCAGAAGAATTATCGTTTACAACCAATATTTCATGCTCTATTTTAACCTTTGAAAATGCTTCTTCAATTGAAAGAATAGTGTCGGATATCGAGGCCTCTTCATTATATGCAGGGATGACTATACTTAATTTCATTAGTTGGTTTGTCTTTGACTATAAAAATAATTGTTTTATCACAATCCCAATAAATGAACATAAAATGGAAATTGAAACAATGCGTTTAGATGCCAGTCAGGATCTAAGCATAGCAAGAAAGGAGGAAATAAAAGAGAAATGATAAATGAAATAAATAGTATAAAACGTAATTTTTCCGAATTAATAATATTTTTTAAATAGAGAAGGAAGATAAACAATACGGGAACCATGAAACTTCCGCTTCTGGTAACATCCAATACACAACCTGAAATCAATGTAAATAGGCAAATGACTGACAATAATAAAAAACCTAAAACATAGTTTTTGTTTTTCAGTATTAAAATAAACGAAAACAATACCATCATCCAAAAACCTTCAATAAAAGTCCACATACCTATTCCAAGATATGGCAGCGTTTTTTGAATTACCAAATAATTAGCATCTCCGGATGGAGTATGCATGTTATAACGATGTGTCAAAAACAAACGAAGAGAAATATAGAGTGCAATGGCTGATATTACAGCAATTGCTTTGATGTTCGGAGTAATAAGAGATTTTATTTTAATTTCAGATAGGTCTACATTCTTTAACTGATGATACAATAAGACTATTGACAAAGCGATAAATCCTCTTTCATCAGTCCATGCAGCTAATGAAGATAAAAGAAATATTAAAATAAAGTTCCGGCTATACATGGCTGTAATCAATGCAAAAAATGTAATTCCATCAAACCATGCAAATTCAATATCATAAAAAGCGGCTCTTCCAAAATATAGAAATACGATTCCAGCAGCGGTAAAACTTGAACTTATTGGATCAGTTGTAATTCGATGAGCCAGTTTATATAAAAAAAGAATGGTAAAATAACCTAAAATATATTGTAGTACTAAAATAGCCAAAGGTTTTGCATGTGTGATTCTCATGATTACAGGAACTGTTAGTCTGAACACTTTTTTGGCATTCCAGTTTTTTCTATAAATAGAAGTAAGTGAATTGGTTAAATCATTTGATTTTAACTTAACAGTACTCCATCCCATAGAGTCTGGGTTGAAAATACTAAAATTGGGAGTTACAAGTATTAAACTGGCAATCATTAATACCAGTGCAAAATAAAAAGGGTAGTGTTTAACTTTTGATTTATTCTCAATCCATTTGAAAAATGAAGTGGTAATACTGTTATTTATCATTTAAATATAAATTTAATAAATTCTCGAATTTGCATTTTGGTTAAAATAAATTATTTATATAAAATCGTATAAATTTTTTGAATCAACCCGTACCAATAAATATCTCTATTTCCAATACTCATGACAAGATATGCTGGAATAACGATACAAATAAATAATACAATCAATAAAGCTTTTCTTATTGTGGATCTGTCTAGTTTGTTTTTTAAATAATTCAGAAGGATAAAAATTACAGGCATAAGATAAGATCCAGTTCTAGTAACATCTAGAACAAATCCAGATGAAATTGAAAACAATAAAACTATAAAGCTGATAAAAGCCAGAAATAAATAGTCTTTTTTATGTAAAGTTATTAGTATGAAAATAATTAATAAAAACCAAAAGCCCTCAAGAAATGATAAAATCGCAATTGGTAAAACTGGAATGTTTCTAACAAATACATTGAAGTTTACTAGCCCGTCTGAAAATGAAGTATGCATTGAATATTCGAACTGCAAAAAAATTCTAAGTGCCAAATAGCAAATCATTGCAAAAAAAACTGCAAAAGATCTCCGATTAATTATTACAAGGTCTTTTATTTTTATTTTATTACTAGATTCAAAATGAAACATTTGATGAAAAATGAACACTATTGTTAAAGCCATAAAAGCTCTTTCATCGTTCCATGCCGCGCAAGAACTAAAGAAAAAAATCAAAAATGGACTTGAAACATACATTGACATTATAATGAAAAAAAAAGAAAATCCATCAAGCCAAAAAGATGACATATCGATAAAACTATTACTGCCAAAATATGTACAAATTAGCCCGATTGAAATAAGACTTGCAGATACTGAATCATTTAAGATTTTCATTGTGAATTTATATGAAAAAATGATGATTAATAAGCCAATTAAATATTGAAAAATATGTAGCTTAACATAACCCAAATGAAATAAACGAATTAATATTGGAGTAAAAAGCCTGAAAACGGTTTTAGCTTCATGACTTTGTGGATTTAATCCACTTAAATTATTGGTAAGATCTAAAGACTTTAAAAGAAGTATATTCCATTTATTATACGATTGATATTTATACTCATATACAGAGTTTAAGTTTGAGGTCACTAAAATCGTAACAATAGTTAATAAATATACATAATACCATTTCTCAGATTTTTTTTCAATCCACGAAAAAAGCGACTCTATGTAAGGGATTTTTGTCATTTTAATATTTTTTCCAACAACAGCTCATCATTTTTTATCCATTCATAAATATCTGTAAATATTTTTTCAACAGCGAGTTGCGGCTTCCACCCAATTTCATTTTCAATTTTTGAATTATCGGTAATATACATTCTCAAATCGGCAGGTCTATTGTTTTTATCTGAACCAATATTTATTTTGTTTCCTGTAATCTCTTCACAAATCTTAGTCATTTCAAGTAAAGAAACACTGTTTTGAGTACCACCACCGGCGTTGAAAATTTTACTGTTGAACTTTTCGATTTGGTGAATTTGCAAATCAATTAAATCAACAAGGTCGTCTACATGGAGAATGTCCCTAACTTGTTTTCCAAAACCGCCATATCCGATGTATTGCAATGATTGTTTCCAGAAGTGTTTTGCCATCCAAAGGGTTACAACACCTTGATCTGTCTTGCCCATTTGACGAGGCCCTGCTATTACCCCAAATCTTGTAATTGCAGCTGACAATCCATAAAAGGCTGCATATTCCTGAATGAAAAGTTCAGAAGACAATTTAGTAGTACCATAAAATGATCTTGGGCCAAACAGATTTAGTTCTTCGGATATTCCCTTGCTTGAAATTCCTCTTTCCATTTGTTTTTCTGAAAATGAGAACCTAGTTTCTTCTTCAATAAAGTTGGCTTGTTCAATTTTATCAATTGGATATACTCGGCTGGTAGAAAGGAAAATAAGTTTGGCCTTATATTTCAAACAAAGATTAAAGCAATTAATCGAACCATAGAGATTGTTATTGATCACATAACTAGGATCGGAATTCAAACCTGCCAATACAGAAGGTTCAGCCGAGGCCTCCACCAACACATCAAAACTTCCTAAAGCTGAAAGATCTTCGGCATTTCGGATATCACCATGAACAAATTCAACTCCACAATTTTTAAAATCTGTAAGATTGATTTCAGATCCTCTCCGTTTAAGATTGTCAAATGCAGTGATAGTATATTCTGGGTATTTTTCCTTCAGCTTGATGCAAAGAGTAGAACCAATAAATCCCGCACCTCCGGTTACTAATATCTTCATGTTGAATGTATGGTTTTAAGCTTTAGGATTTCAGTTATTAATGGATAGGAATAAATATACCATTGAATCTACAATTTATCAAATTTTTTAAAATTGAAAGTAAGATTCAATATTAAATTTCTTTTTCAATCCCAACTGAAGAAAGTTTAGAAAAAATCATCGAATCAGTTGATAATTTTGGCGCATGTATTCCTACTCAATTCCTATTTGGAAAGAAGCACCCTTTATAAGATTGTTGTTGCCCTTAATACTGGGGATATGTTTCCAAAAGTACTTTCCCAATCATATAAATTATTTGCTCCTTGGAATGTTCTTCATTACATCCGTTTTTTTATCATTTTATTTTTTATCTATCTCTTTACAATACAAATACAGAAAAATACAATCTGCTGCTTTATTATTAATGGTATTTATTTTCGGTTTGTTTATAAAATGGCAAAGCGCTTCTTTTAATAATAAATATTGGTACGGACATCATTTATTGAAAAGCAGGGCCATGCTGCTTAGAATAAATGAACCACTTTTATTAAAATCAGATTTTTTTAAAACTACAGCTGAAGTTAAGGGTGTTGTTTTAAAAAAAGCTTTGATTAATTGCGATGGTAAAATTCAGCTATACATCAGAAACAATAAAAAAGGTATTGATTTAAATTACGGTGATTATATTTTAATAAACAGTAAACCGATTGATATAAGGAACACCCTAAATCCAGGCTCTTTTGATTTTAAACAATATCAATCCGACCAGCAGATATATCATCAGGTTTACCTCAAAGAAAATAATTACGTTAAATTGAATTTCATTGAGAGCAATCAAATCTTTTCGTTTATTTTTTCATTAAAAAATTACACGCTATCAATCCTAAAAAAATATATTCATCATCCATCCGAATTGGGAATTGCTGAAGCATTGTTAATTGGTTATAAAAATGATTTAGACAATGAAATTGTAGATGCATACAGTAAAACGGGGGTTATACATATTATTGCCATTTCGGGTTTACACTTGGGATTAATTTATCTGCTTTTGATATGGCTGCTCGATAGAGTTCCTGTAATTAAAAATTCAAGGTTTATTAAATTTTCAATTCTTATTTTATCACTTTGGATGTTTTCATTGCTGACAGGTTCTTCTGCTTCGGTATTGAGAAGCGCAGTCATGTTTACTTGCGTGGCACTAGGAAAATTATTTAACAGAGAATCTTCTATTTATAATTCGTTGTCAGCATCCGCTTTTGTTCTTTTGTGTTACAATCCTAATCTGTTATGGGATGTCGGTTTTCAGTTAAGCTATCTAGCTATTTTTGGTATTGTTTTACTTCAAAAACCTATACAGCATTTTATAAACACTAAAGGAGTTTTTCAAAGAAAATTGTGGGAAATGATATCAATAACATTGGCTGCACAGATTTTTACATTTCCGATTTGCTTGTATTATTTTCATCAGTTTCCTGTTTTATTTTTAATCAGCAATCTTATTTCAGTTCCGCTCTCTACAATAATTTTATTTATGGAAATAGTATTGATTTTATTTTCAAATATACCTATGATAGCTGATTTCATAGGAGCCATGACTGAACAATCAATTAAGTTATTAAACGGGTTTATTTCATTTATATCCAGCTTGCTTTTTTCAAATATCGAAAATATTTATTCAGACTTATTATCAACGATTATTTTATATGCTTTTTTAATTTCAGTTATTTTACTCTTTTTCAGAAAAAATAAATTGTATTTAAAATTGAGTCTGATAAGTTTATCAATGTTTTGTTGTTGCTTAACTACTGCGGCAATTAAAATAAACTCTCAAAAGAAAATCATATTTTATAATTATTCCAAGAAAAATGCTATTGACTTTATAGTAGGAAAAGTTTTTTATTTTAATGAAGGATTGAATGATTCAGATAAGAGCAATCTCAAGAGAAATGTATTAATACTCGGTAGAAAATATTACGGAGCTTCCATTGAAAGCAAAGATTTACAAGAGTTGTACATTAAGGATAAACTTTTTCAATTTCAAAATAAGCTCATTCTAGTAATAGATTCATCCATTAAATACAAACCCTCAGAAAATCCTGTTACGATTGATTTTCTTTATGTTGCTAATAATTCAAGAGTTGAAATGACTAATGTAGTTCAAGCCATTAAGCCCAAAATTGTTTTGTTTGCATCATCAAATAAAAATTATTTTATCAAAAAATGGCAACAGGAGTGTAATAAGCTTGGTTTGGTTTATTTTTCAATTAAAGACAGCGGAGCTTATGTTTGTAATCTTGATTAATTAAATTGTATAAGTGGATAAAAACTCGCAATTTTTTAAATTAGCGATTTTATTTATGCTGCGAAATAAATTGACTATACAATTCTCTCCAGCCTTTAAACGCAGGGTCCGTTCCTAAAAAATTATTATGAAATACAGGTATAAATAATCCGTTGACATTTTCACATTCTTTTCTATAGTATTCAAATTCCTGAAATGATTGCTCAATGGTTAGCTTTTGTTCGTAATGGCAGTTGGCATCCATAAAACAAAAGGGGTACAATCTCAAATTGGAAATGCTTTCTTTTTGTAAATCGTACCAAAAAAAACTACTAGCTGCGGAACCCCTGAAACCATTTATACTTCCATAACCCATACTGAAATCGTTTTGAATCCCGGCTTTAATCAATTCGCGGAATGTTTCGGGTAAACTAAACTTTATATAATGTTGACGAGAACTGATTGTTTTTTTTTCTGTTATAGATTCTAAAGTTCTTTTTTCTTTCAAAAGAACGTCTTTTTCAAAATTGCTTTGCCAGGAAGGGTGCAATCCAATATTATATTTGGTAGCTTTTTGCGAAATAAGTTTTTTGTATTGATCGTTTTTAGGTGATATATTTTTGTCGAATAATCCTTTTTTAGCGGCTACTAAAAAAAAGTAAATGATGCTTAGTTGTTTTTTTTGATGACATTCATCTAAAAAATTATCACAATCAAAAGGATCTTTCATTTTACCTAAAAGAACTTTTATTCTATTCATGGAGGGACTTTTAATGAATCCACCTACATTTCTGAAAAATCCTTTGTTTTTGTATGACCACGCTATATCTATGTCATAGCTAATGCTTGTATGGAAGGAAGGCCTGAAGTAAACTATTTCAGGAAATTTATTTTTAAGATTTTTAGCAAATTCATCTATCCATATATTAACAAGTGGTTTGTTTAGAAAATTATTTTTAAATGCAATTGAATTTTCATGAGCATACCTGCCATATTGGTCTTTTTGATGTGGCAAGTATTCTTCGTATCGACTTATTAAATAAAAAACCGCAGCAAAAATGTCAAATGTAGAATCAGAATTGCTTATCTTAAAAAAGGAGGGTTGTTCGTTTGTATAAAAAATATCTATTTGTTGATTTTCTATTGAGTTTTCGAAAAGCAGTGAATGAGGTCTTAAGGTAAATGCATTTTTGGAGAGCTCTTTGTTGCTGTAATTTATAATTGTGTCAGCGGAATCTTCATTGTCATCTAAATTGGTTTTTATAGAATAATCCAATCCTAACTGCTCTTTCAAAATGAAATGGCATACATAATTCAGTCTGGCCGTAATTTTTTTTGTTAAAACAATTATCATGAAGGAAATAAATATGCCGTTTTACATCTTTTATTTTTACAATGGAGTGCTAATTTTTATTTTTCTCTTTCCACAATTGATTAAAAGTTTTTTCGCTGAAATGTAAATCAGCTCTTGTGTTATTCCACCCGGAGAAAAGCTTATTGACAAAAATATTTTTTATTTTGCCATTTCCAAGATTCATCCATTTCCTATGGAGACATGCTATTTTCCAGGCTTTCCATGCTATCTTTTCAGAAAAGTCTGATAATCCTTCTTCTACTGATTCTTTCCTGTTATCTAAAAGCAGTTCATGTAAATTTATTTTAACCGCACATACTTCTGTACAATTGCCACACAAAGATGAGGCAAAACTTAAATGCTTGTATGCATCCATACCACTCAAATGAGGAGTGATTACACTTCCTATTGGTCCACTATAGGTAGATCCGTAACTATGTCCACCAATATTTTTGTATATCGGACAGGCATTCAAGCATGCACCACATCTTATACAATATAAACTTTCCCGTTGTTTGGTATTTTTTAAAATGTTGGTTCGGCCATTGTCTAAAAGAATTACATACATTTCCTTTGGGCCATCTGACTCATTAGATTGTCTGGGACCTGATACAATTGTATTGTAAACAGTTAATTGTTGTCCTGTTCCAAATGTGCTGAGTAATGGCCAAAATAAGGAAAGGTCCTTCATAGATGGAATTACTTTTTCAATTCCGGCAATTACTATGTGAGTCTCTGGAAAGGAACAACTCAGTCTTGCATTTCCTTCGTTTTCAGTAATGGCAATACCTCCAATGTCACTGATAATGAAATTTGCTCCCGTAACTCCAACTTCTGCTTCTACATATTTTTTCCTCAGAATATTCCTTGCAACGAGCGTTAATTCTTCAGGTGTAAGTGAAGGATCAGTACCTAATTTTTCGGAAAATAACTTTGCAACATCCTCTTTGCTTTTATGCATTGCAGGGGTTACAATATGATAGGGTGCTTCTCCATCTAGTTGTTGTATATATTCTCCAAGATCGGTTTCAACACTGTTGATTTGATTGTTTTCAAGAGCTTGATTTAAGTGTACTTCTTCAGTAACCATGCTCTTGCTTTTTACCAGCGTTTTGCAATTTTTCTCTTTGCAAATTTTCAGAATCGCTTCAATGGCTTGTGCACTATCCTCCGCCCATATAACTTTTCCTCCTCTTTTTGTAAAGGTATCTTCAAATTGTTCTAAATAGCTGTCTAGGTTTTCAATCGCCTGCCATTTAATATTTTTTGCTTTTTCTCGGGCGAGAGAAAGATTATTAAATTGCTTTTTCCCTTGAACTACAGCAGCATCATACTTGCCAATATTGAAATTTATTTTTCTTCTGTGCTCTTTATCTGTAGCCCGCAGATCACTTTTTAATATAAAGGAGGAAGCATTATTATTCATACAACAATTCGATTTTTAAATAAAAGACAATCGATTTAGTTATGTAAGGAAAAAATCTGTTTCAATTTTTACTGAATAACGACTTTCCCCTTGTCTTTTTTGTAGCCATTTTTATCAAATAAAATCACCATGTAAACTCCTTTAGCCAGATTGCCAACATTAACATTGATGATGCGATTTAATGCATTTAGATTTTCAAATGTTTTGCTGAAAACCCTTGCTCCCTTTGCATCATATAATGCAACTGTTCT
>CAMCAY010000045.1 GCA_945872815.1 Chitinophaga pinensis | reverse complement strand
AGGAAGTATGATTAGGCACAGCAATAAAAATGACCCCTTTTTCTTTCAATATTTTTTTAAGTTGATGAATATACTCATCCAATTGATGCACATGCTCAAGTACATGCCACATTGTTATTGCGTCATAGGTATTCTCTTTCAATTGAAATAAATAGGAAGATTGATGCGGATTGATATTATAAAGCTCCATAGCTTTATTCTTAGCAGTTTCATCCGGTTCTAATCCAGTTACAGACCATCCTGCATTTTTCATACTATTTAAAAATGCACCAGTGCCACAACCAATATCTAAAATTTCTCCTGACCGAATACGAGTTGTATGTTCTATTAACTTTCTCTTTTGTTGTAGAGTAAAGTTGCGAACATGATGATACATTGTATTAATCAACCCTCTTTTCGTATCACTATGGGAAACGTATGAATCAGACTGATAGTATTTTCCTATTTGTTCCTGATCAGGAATATTTTGTGTGAATTGCGCATTGCATGAATTGCATTTCCATATTGAAAACAATTCCTTACTTACCGTATTATCTTTAGCAGAAAAATTTTCAGCAATAGATTGACTTAAACAAACCGGACAGTTTTTGTAATGTATCATATTTCAATACTAATTCATTTTTTTATAAGTAACCACATCTGCTTTAACATCAACAGATGCTGAATTACCCATTAATTTTCCTGATTTAAAACTTGTAAAATATACAACAATCATCGCAAAAGAAATAATACCCATTGATGCGGCCGCAATCCACCATTGATAGGACTTTTGCAGTTTAGATGCAGCAATGTATTCCTTCATATATTCAATTGGCATTTCAGAATCACCTACCAATAATTTACCTTCTTTTACAGGATGTAAAACAGGATTTAAATTGACAGCAGGATTCAGTACTTCCTCAATATTAAATTGTTTAAAATCAATACTTACATTACCCTCTTTACTGAAGAAACCCGTTTGATTGATGGTGATTTTTTGTTTTGATTTTATATCAATGATTTGCTGACAAAATTCATTCAACATCGCTGATGCCGCGTCTATCGATATTTTTTTATTTCTTGCAATGAATGAAGTAAAATCAGCTGAATTGGTTTCTCCGGGAATAAACTTTATTTGTTGTAAAGGAGCTGATAATTTCTGTTGGCCAACTTTCACAAAAGAACTTTTTGTCTCCATGCATAGTTTTCCCAACCCAGGGAGCGGACATTCATTATTTATAAAAAGAAAGTGTTCTATTAACTCTTCGACCATTTTAATTAATAATATTAAAAAATTACTTTTATTCCCCCAACTGCATTGAACCCATATACAGGATAATAACGCCAGCGCTCATAAGATTTGCCAAAGATATTATTTAGATTCAAGAAGCCAATAAACTTCTTATTAATCTTGTATTCAGAAGCAATACTAAGATCAGAACCTCCTTCATTTAGCTTACTGATATTTCCTCTTTCCAAATAATGTCCGCCAGCAAAAAGAAAAAAGCTTCCGGTCATTTTTAATTTTTTATTGACCTGCGACATAAAATTAATACGCGCTTCCATTGGCAAGGTATTCCATGCTTTTGCATTTGCTTTCATGCCAGTATAACCATTGAAAGTTACTTCTCCAGAAAAACTAAATTTCTCATGTTTTACGTAATTCAATTCTCCGTGCAAAGAAAAATTATTAACTATTGGTTCAGCTGACAATACATATGCATTGAGTATTGAAGCTGAAGTCGTATCATTTAAGAAAAACTGATAGTTTTTATACCTTTCCCAAGCCGCTTTTGCACTAACAGAAATGAACTTTCCAATAAAGGATTTAATACCTCCATAGATTTCATTTTTGGTTGTGTTTAATTGGGCGCTTTGCGCTTTTAAATACGGATTCAAAACTGATAAATTCCGATAAGTATTTTTAATTACGTTACCAGACCAACCTGCAAATAATACAATATTCTGATTAGAAACAGGCATCTCAGCTTTAATATCAGGCAATACCGACCAATGATTAAAAGACCTGACTGCAGCAAATCCTGCATTTATATTTAAACCTGTTTTTTTGTATTGAATATATCCTTTTAGATTTGATACACTGTTTTTAAAACTTACTTTTTGTGATTGTTGATTTGTAAATGAGACATTGGTCGCATCGATTGATGCTGATACACCCGCTTTAAATTGATCATTAAATCTAACTTCTGCTGGCATAGAAACTTTAACTGTATTTTCTTTTAACGAATCTTTTGCTGAGAAAATATCAACCACAAATGAAGGGTTATAATATAATTTCAAGAAATGATTGGCTGTGTTTCTAATACCAATAGAAAAACTCAAATCATTAAACAAATGGGAAATATCCTTTTTATTGAAATCATATTTTGTATGATCATAACCAAATAGATAATTTTGCCTTCTGTCAAAAGAAAGATTTGCATCGGCTTCATTGTCTTTAAAAAAATAACTTGCGTTAGATTTAAAAGAAAACAAAGAATAATCCTGGTTTTTTATTTTACCTTTTGACGACAGCGAACTAACATTTGCAGTGATTAGAGCTGAAGGAATAGTATTTATATAAGTACCCGCATTCAAAAATGGAGTATTAAGATTTCCATATCCGAGTTTAATAAAATGATGTAATCCCCTGAGTAATTCATTTGAATCAGTTTGCATCGACAGAGGGCTGAGTGAAACCGATTGATAAGAATATACATAATTCTGAGAAGGAATATTATAGGATCTAACATCCCTGTTTGTGTCAGTAGGTAAGGATGATCCATAGAAATTAATTTTCGCAGGACTTATCAAAACTGGTTTGTATGAAGATATGATCGTCACACTTGGTTTTACAGATGTATCTTTCTGAGCAAATAAAACTCCGAAGGGAAAAAATACAATCACCCATAAAAACTGTTTAAATTTCATTTGAAATCGTTTCATTCTCTTTCAATAATTTTTATTGTTCGATTTTGGAAGATTTTTTCTCCTCGGTAATAGCTTGTTTATATTTTTGTTGGGCTTCATTTTTCAAATCAGCAATGACCGCATTCTTGAATACGCTTTCAAAAGTTGCTTTTGCATTGAAATAATCTTTCTGTTTCATAAAAATGTCACCGAGTAATATATATGATTTTGTAACCCAAAAATCATAGGAGCCAGTTTCTTTTATGACAGCCAAAGCGGCTTTTTCTGAAAATTTCAAATCATCCAATACAAAATAACAATGTGCAGTCTCATACCTTGATTCTGCACCCCATGCTGATTTATTAATAGCCGAAACAGCTTTAAAAGAAATTAATGCATTGTTACAATCCCCTGAAATTTGCGCTGATTTACCAGTCAAAAGCAAAGCAATAGCCTTATCATCTTCACTGACATTCTTCATATTCAGCAAAGCATGCGCAGCAGAATCAGCAGTTTGATAATCTTTCAATAAATAACAACTTCTCACAAAACCCCTTATTGCCTCCAATTGATTTTCTTTATTTAATGTATTCTTCAATAGTTCGTTAAATAAATTCTTTGAACTTTCATAATTTTTCAATTCAAAATAAAAAATCTTTGCAAGCTCAAGTGTTGCAGATTCGTAAAAGGGATTTAGCCCTTGGCTGTTAATGATTTGAAACCCTTTAATAGCTCCTGTAAAATCATTTTGTTTTTGATAAGCGATACTATTATAATAATTGGCCTCCAGCCTGAACATTCCGTTTATATATTTTGACAAATAAATAGTAAATGCAGTATTCGCTCCAGCATAATCTGCAGATTCATACTTTTTAAAGGCTGCAATATAGGTAAGAGAATCGGCTTCATTGATACCTATATTAATTCCATTTTCTTTTAGCAAATCAATGTACTCATCAGAGTGGCCTTTTTCAACATAAATATCTTTCACAATTAATAAAGCATCTTCCGTTTCGGAAGATTGAGGATATTGACTTATCAATTGTTTGTATACTTTTAATGCATCATCGTATTTATCATCATTGTAATAAGCCAACCCCAATTTTAAATAAGCTGCAGGCCTCATCCTTACTGCATCATTACTTTTAATCAAATCAAGCAGATATGGAATAGCCTGTGCAAAATTTTGATCAGCCATATAGGTTGAAGCAATTTCCATTTTAGATTCTAACAAAAGTGAACTGGAAGGATATTTCGCCTTTAGCGAATTCATCAAAATAATCTTTTCGTTGCTGTTTTTCACCCCCATTATCATCGCTTTTTGAAAAAGTGCATAATCTGAAGAAGGCCCATTGTTATTAATAATCAAATCATACATATTTAAGGCTTTTGCAAAATCCCTTAAAGCATAATAACAATCTGCTAACCTAACATAAGCATCTACTTGCAATGAACCAGAAGATTTTGAAATTGTTTTTCCAATTAATTCAAATTGCTGTAGGGCATTTTTGTATAGGCCTTTTTGAAAATAACTATACCCAAGTGTATATCTGCAATTTAGCAAGTTCGATTCATTCAATCCTGTGGGATTTGATTGAACAAACCCAATAAGAAACTTTATTGCATCGTCGTATCTTTTCTCTCTATACGCTATCTCACCTCTCCAGAATTTTGAATGAGGTAATAGTTTTTCAGCATAAGGAGTCTGCATCAATTTATTGAATACTGCATCTGACTCAGCTAAATTTTGATCATTAAACAACTGAATTGCCTTACCATACAACAAAGAAGAATAAACTTTTTGAGCAGTTATACTAGGGCTTTTAAGTGATTCATACATTGCAATACCCTGAGAAAAATCATTCGTTTTTGCAAGTAAATTAACCATCAATTCTTTTGATTCTGCTTCATATTCTGATGCAGGGTATTCTTTTAAAAATTCTTTAATTTCCTTTAGTGCTGCATCTTGATACCCAAGCTCATAAGAAAGTTTTGCATAATTGAACTTAGAAATTTTTTGCTGCAACAAGTCGCTGTTATTGTTTGCACAATACTGAAATGCACTTCGGGCATTCGGTTTGTCATCGATGGATAAATAAAGACTTCCTAACTGATACATACTATTTTGACCTAAGGAATCTTTTTCGTTACTTAAATCCTTGAATCCTTCTATTGCTTTTTGAATATTATTTGTTTGATAATAACAATAACTCAATTCATACAAAATCGTTTTTGAAACTGTATTATTGTTATCGGAATAATATTTCAAAAGTGGCAAAGCTTTTTGAAAGTTATTTTTTTCAAAAAACAATTGGCCAATAAGTAAATTTAGCTCTTGTCTATAATAAAGCGAAGGATTGTTTTGCAATACACTATCCCCATATTTGAGTGCATCTTCCTTCTTCCCCTGAGCATAAAGAATTTCAGCGATGTAGTAAGGAACAACTCTGTTATATTCCTGCTGTTTTACAGCTATTTCAAAAGACTTTAATGCATTTGCATAATCTTGGAAAAAATAACAAATAAACCCATAATAATAATGCGCCTGATTACTGTAATAACTATCATTCAATTGAGTTACTTCATTAAACAACGATTTTGCTTCTTCAAATTTTTTCTGATTAAACAAAGCGAATCCTTTTTCAAATTTGGCATTAGCTATTTCAGCATTTGAAAGATTTTCATACCCTGCCTGATCAAAGTAAGTAACCGTATTTTCGAAGTCATTTTGATTGTAGTAATAGTGTGCAAGATAATAACTGAGTTTTTGAATAAGATGTAATGCATGATTACCCGAAACAAAATCTAACGCTTCTTTTTCAGCAAACTCGTCATTCATTTTCAACCTACAGGCAATATAATAGCAATCCACTTCTTCTTTTAAAAATTGAGGTATATCATTCGAATTGGATACTATTTTTAACTTCCACTCTTTTAAAAGAGGATAAGCATATCCAAATTCCTGATTATTAAAAAAAGAAATCGCTTCTCTGATTTTTTGTTGATTATCTGTTATCACATAAGTTGGCTGAGAAAACAGGGTAATCGGAAGAATGAACAAAAGCAGAATAAGCACTTTTAAAGAAAATCTGTCCTTTCCTTTGAGATTCATTTTAAGGGAGGACAAATCAATTGCATTTTTGAAAAAATAAAAAAATGGTAATTTAAAAATGCGGAATATAAACAATAAGATTAAATACATAAACTAAGTTATTATGACAATATTGGCAAAGGTAAAAATAGTACAGGTGTAAAAAATTAATATTCTCAATAAATTTAACGAAAAACAAAGAATCCGTCAAACAAAAAATAGCGAGAGAAGAGTTAATGGTTTGATAAAAAAATCATTACTTTTAGAAAAATATTTTCGTTTATGAAAAAGCTTCTATCTACTAATTACAGTTCTGGAATGTTTAATACCGCTTTGTTATTGCTTAGATTGGTTTTCGGAATTTTAATGATGAAACATGGTTATGAAAAGTTAGTTCATTTCGCAGATTTAAAGGCTGGGTTTATGAATTTCATCGGACTTGGAAGTACGGTTTCATTATTATTGGTAGTATTTGCTGAATTCTTTTGTGGTCTATTCATAGTGATAGGTTTATTTACCAGACTTGCTTCTGTTCCTTTGATTATTTGTATGTCAGTCGCATTGTTTAAGGCACACAATAGTGATATTTTTGGAAAAGGTGAAATGGCAACACTTTACATCTGTGTGTTTTTGGCCCTCTTGTTAATTGGCCCTGGCAAAGCCAGTGTAGATGGCATTTCCGGAAAATAGCATAAATGCTAATGAAAATGATTTTCAATTTTAACTTTTAGTTCCCCCGGCATGGGAATTTTCTTCATACCATCGATTTGCATAAAATACATTGTAACTTCTCCCACGTTAATCAACTGCCTATTTTGATTGTAAATTTCTCCAAAAAAAACAATCCGATGATTTTCTGGCATCTCTTTTAAAATGGTTTTTACAGTTATTAGATCATCATACTTTGCAGGTAACAGGAATTTAAAACGAGTTTCTATGACAGGCATAATGACACCCATCAACTCAATATCTTTATAAGTATAACCTAACGAACGAATGGCTTCGGTTCTTCCTATTTCGTAGAATTGTGCGTAATGACCATGGTATACAAAACCCATCTGATCAGTCAATGCGTAGTGTATCCGAATATTTGTTTCTGCAATAAACATATATAGATTAGAGGCTTTTTTCAATCATTTAAACCCTATAATAATCAGCTCTCCAATGTTGAATGGACTCTTTTATTTGCTTGTTTGATAAATTTTCTGTTACAGCCCTTTGAGCCAAAGCAACAAATTCATCATCTGATGCAAATCTTAAAGCAATGATTTGAGAAACAGAAAGTCTACTATCTAATAATTTACCTGAAAGAACAAAATGCCTTAGGTTCTCCTCAGCTCTGATAGCCCTATCTTGTGCTTTTAAAGCAAAAGCCCTTGCAAAATATCCGGTTAATATTATTGCAATACACAAATAAACAAACAACGCTGGCAATAAATCCCCGCTCCAACCAGTCGAAATATTTTTACAATAAATTAAAGACCATACCAATGTCATTAATGCTAAAAGCAAACCTAAATAATAAGCTCGAGGAGCCTTTTTCATATGATTTTTATATTCTTGTTTTTTCATTTTGTAGCTTTTTTAAATAAAGGTAGATAAAAGAGATTAATTGTGATGTTGAATAGAAGAAATAGTCATTAATAAATTAATTTTGAAGTATGACAAAAGCTTCCATCATCACAATCGGAGACGAATTATTAATAGGACAGGTCATTGATACCAACAGCGCTTGGATTGCACAACAAATGAACAAAATCGGAATTAAAATTATCCGAAGAATAGCCGTAGGAGATGACTGGGATGAGATATGGACTGCACTGGATGAAGAATCAACCCATGCAGATATTGTCTTTATCACAGGTGGATTAGGGCCTACGGCAGATGACATTACTAAACCCCTCCTTTGCAAATATTTTGATGGGAAGATGATAATTAACAAGCATGCACTTGAAAATGTCACCACACTTTTTGAAAAAGTTTTTAACCGCCCAATCACAGAAAGAAACTTAAAACAAGCAGAAGTACCAGACACTTGTGAAGTTCTTGTAAATACAAGAGGAACAGCACCCGGAATGTGGTTTGAAAAAAATGGGAAAATATTCATCAGCATGCCAGGCGTTCCAACTGAAATGAAAGGACTGATGGAAGATAAAGTAATTCCAACACTGATAAAAAAAATAACACTACCTTATATTACCCACAGAACACTTGTCACTTTTGGAATAGGTGAATCCATGCTGGCGGATTTGCTGGAAGAATTTGAAACAAAACTTCCTAACCAAATAAAACTTGCTTATCTCCCCAATTTTGGCATGGTACGTTTAAGGCTAAGCGTTATTGAAAATAATCAAGAAGAAGCTAAAGAATTAATTGATCGTTTATTTAGTGAACTTAGTATTATAGTAAAAGAATTTCTTGTTATTATGGAGGATGCTCCTATGGAAAAAGCATTAGCCTCATTATTGATTCAAAAAAAACAAACAGTCTGCACTGCAGAAAGTTGCACCGGGGGATATATTTCACATATTCTAACAAGTATACCTGGATCTTCCGTTTATTTCAAAGGAAGTGTTATTGCCTATTCAAATGAATCAAAAGTAAATTTATTAGGCGTTCATAAAGAAACGATTAATCAAAATGGTGCAGTTAGCGAAGCTGTTGTAAAAGAAATGGTGAAGGGGGCAATTGAAAAATTTGGAACAGATTACGCAATTGCCGTTTCGGGCATCATGGGTCCCGATGGAGGAACCATTGAAAAACCAGTTGGTACCGTTTGGATTGCTGTTGGAAACAGAAAAAAAATATTTACTACAGAACTAAAAGTCAGGTTTGACAGACAAAAAAACATTCAGGTCACTGCAGTGAATGCATTAAATACATTAAGGATTTTCATACAAAATGAACTTTAAGATAAGAATTGACAAAATTCAACAAACCAATTTATTGGTTTGTATTTTTTCAAAAAGAAATCTAATCCATTACCAATAGTTAAATAATGTTTCAAATTGCAACAAAATCTAATGATTTTGACATGCGCTCAGCTTGTGCAATTTGCGTATTTTTGCATTTATACTATAATTATAATTTATAATACTTATATATGAGTTTAGTGGATCTTATAATGCCGAAATTAGGCGAAAGCATCATGGAAGCAACCATTTTAAAATGGCACAAGCAACCTGGCGATAAAGTTGCAATGGATGAATCTGTTTTAGACATTGCAACGGATAAGGTTGATAGCGAAGTTCCATCTACTTCGGCGGGTGTAATTCATGAAATTTTATTTAAGGAAAATGATATTGTTCCTATTGGAACAGTTATAGCCAGAATCAATAGTTCGGGAACAACCACAATATCTCCTACCCCAGTGGCTACTTCAAAAATTGATACTAAAGAAATTGTAAATGCTGCCGAAACGATACCCTTTCAGCCTGCAGTTGTAAAAGAAACAAATAAAAATGATTCATCAGTAAGATTTTATTCTCCGTTAGTTTTGAATATTGCTCAAAGTGAAGGAATCGGAATGTCCGAATTAGAAAATATTCCCGGTACAGGTCAGGAAGGAAGAGTGAGTAAAAAAGATATATTGGCTTATGTTGCTGCCAAAAAAAGTGGAACAACCAATATCAATGTTAATGAAACTCCAGCAGTCAATATACAGTCTATACCAACAACCAATAATACAGGTTCATCCAATGAAAGTAGTGCTGCTGTTCAATATCAAGGCAATGTTGAAATAATCGAGATGGATCGCATGCGAAAACTGATTGCCAAGCACATGGTGGATAGCAAAAAGACCAGTCCGCATGTTACCAGCTTTGCAGAGTGTGATGTAACCAATCTTGTTTTATGGAGAGAAAAAGTAAAGAAAGAATTTGAAAAAAGGGAAGGTGAAAAAATTACGTTTACTCCATTGTTTATTGAAGCTATTGTAAAAAATCTAAAAAAATATCCCTTATTAAGTAGTTCTCTTGATGGCGATAGAATCATTGTTAAAAAGGACCTTAATATTGGGATGGCTACTGCCCTTCCTTCCGGCAATTTGATTGTACCTGTTATAAAAAATGCTGACCAGCTGAACCTTGTTGGACTTACAAAACAAGTTAATGGATTAGCAAGAGCTGCCAGAAACAACAAGTTAAAACCAGATGATACTGTAGGTGGGACATTCACCCTAACAAATGTTGGCACTTTCGGCAGCATCATGGGTACACCCATCATCAATCAACCACAAGTGGCTATCATGGCTGTTGGAGCAATAAAAAAGAGACCAATGGTAATTGAAACACCTCAAGGAGATACAATCGGCATCAGGCACATGATGTATATTTCAATGAGTTACGATCACAGAATTATTGATGGGGCATTGGGTTCATCCTTTCTGAATGCAGTAAGCAAAGAATTGGAAAACTTTGATTCGAATAGAACTTTCTAAAAAATATCCAACTCTTTAAGTAATATTTTAGATGGATTAGATTAATAAGTTTTTAAAAAATTCCTGTAAACAGAATCTTTCTGTTTGGAAGATAATTTGTAATTATATTTTAAAAGGGCGCCTTCCCAATCTCCATAATTAGGGTTAGGAATAACAATAAATTTGTTCCCAAATTCATTTAATGAAACATCAACATTCGCAGTTCTTTCTTGCGATGTTTTTTTATCAAATAGCTTACTGAAATCTCCCAAATTATCTCCTATCAACATTACTATTTCATGAGTTGATGCAACTTTTTGTCTTCTAATTTCTTTACTGGAAGTACCAGATTTCAAAAACAAATGATTGGTGTCTGCGTTCGGCAAATCATATTTTATAAGATTTTTCAAAGTACAATCGCGTTCTCTTTCTTCTCTGTTAGTAATATAAAATATTTCTACTCCAAGCTTAGAGGCAAATTTTAAAAATGCAGGTGCACCCGGTACTGTATCAGCCGCAGACATGCTGCTCCATTCAAACCAAGAATCGGAATTGAAATCTTTACTTATCAATGCTTGATGGATAGGATATGGACTATTATCTAATACTGTTTCATCTATGTCTGTAATAATTGCTTTTGGCAACTTGGTTGTTGGTTTAAATTGATCCAATCTTATCGCAGCCATATTATAAGCTTGCAAACAAAGCGCCCTATATTCTGCAGCATTTTGCTGATAAAGAGAAGTAAATATTTTGCCGTCAAAAATCATGGAATGTTCTTGATTGTTGTTACAATCTATTTTTTTTGTTGAATTACAAGAAATCAAAAATAATGTACACAACACGATTATTCCTTTCATTACAAAATGGTTTTAATGAATAATTAAGCTTATGACTGTTAAATGAATCAAAGATAATACACTTAAATTTGATAAAGATTACAAAAAATAAACCCAAGTACATTGTTTATATTTAAAAATATCGGAATAATATCATTAAGCTTTATCATTGGTTCTTGTTTTTCGAATAATAAAATTCAAAAAGAACAACAGCTGTTAAATAAAAAAGATTCATTACTGATTGTTAACTATAAAAATGGAGTTGATTTTATTGCAGAAGGAAATGATCCTATTCGCTGGCAATTAAAAATGGACCTTGATAAATCTTTTGATTTTTTTGATAATGAAAATTTTACAATAAGTTGCACTGCAGTAAATCCTACAATGATGGCTGACGAATCGGAAGTTTATCATGCAACATCTGGCAAGATTGCATTAACAATTAAGATTTCTGAGCAAAAAACGAACAGTGACAATGTACAAAATCGAAACAATAAAATAGTAGAGATTTTATGTAATGAAAAAACGTTTAAGGGGTTAGGAAAATATACTTACCCGATTGAATTACATGAAATTTGGCTGCTTGAAAGAATAGGTTCAAAAGAATATGGCAATAGAAAACAATTCCATAAGTGCCCCAAATTAACATTTGATTTATTGAATAATAAAGTTATCGGATTTGATGGGTCTGAACGTTATAGAGGAGATATTGACATCCATGGGAATTACATCAGATTTTCATTTTTTTCAAAAAAACACAAGAACAATTTAGATAATGAAATCAGCGATATAATTAGCAAACAAGTAGAAAATCATTTATTGGAATACTATATTAAAGACAATTATCTAGTCATTTTACTAAATGATGACAGAAGACTTATTTTCAAGAAGAAAAATTGAATTTAGTCTGTACTTCCTTTTTCACCGACGAACCAATTTTCCTTATTTTTAAACAGCACATTAAATGTAGTGAGGGTTCCGTATATACGAGTTATATATTGCTGAAGATTAACTTTATCCTCATCGTTCAATAATTTATGTGCATTGATTTGCTGTTCCATTACGCGTAATCTATCTCGTAGCATGACTATTTTATGAAAGAATACATCTATTGGTACTTCTTTTGGTTTTTGCGTTTTATCAGCTGGTTGAAGCAACATTATACCTCCTTTCCAACGATCGCCCAGAGGTACGATTTCACTAACATCAGACCATAAACGAAGAATCTTTAACAATGACTTTTCTGCATCAGAAATTGTTTCTACCTCAATTGTCACATTTTCAGGGATAATATCATCAAGTGCAGAATCTGTTTTATCAATTTCTTTGATACCGACATTTATAAAAGAGATCAGATAAGTAGCATATCTAACTCCAATTATTACTCCTGGTCCATGAAGTGTGTGCTGTAGTCTAGTTCCAACACCAAGTAGAAGCTGATCCATAACTTTTTTATTTTTTTAAAATTAAAAAAATGTATTCAGAAATAAAAATGGAAAATTGGTCGCGTTATTCATGACTTATTTTTAACAGCAACCCTTTGATTCAAAATCGCCATCCCCACATAAAGTACTGGTGAAATAAGGAATTCCTGAAAAGTTTTGGCTAATTGTATTACACTAATATTTTGCAATCCGAATAACCATGAATAAATACCTATTAAAGTAATGGTAATCAATAAGCTAATGTGAACTAAATGCCATAAATAGCTCATCCACAAGTCTTTTAATTTCCCCAAATGATATGTTCCAATTAAATAAACTGCAATTGTTGCAAAGAATTTTATGACATGCCTAGTCATTCTCGGTATCAATAAATAATAATTGGTTTCAGCAAAAAGTAGATAGTATAAAGAATAAATTATGAAAATTATTACAAGTCCACCAATCCATCGTTGTCTTTCATTTTTGTAAGAAATTATTTTCATCAATAGAAGATTAAATTTCAGGAAAATATCAATATTTAGAAAGATCAATTTTTTTGCAATACCAATACCAAAGAAAAAAAATTGTTGAGTAAACAACGATTTTGAAAACATAGTGATGGGCTATATGAAATGCGCTTACCCAATGAATTGCTAATTCTGCAAGCCCAACACATCTTAATATATTCATGAAATGAATCAAAATTATCCCGAAAATTGAAAAGGTTAATTTCCTATACCAAACTGATGGCATAGCAATTATAAATCCAACATACAAAACAAATAATTCAAGACCATTGCATGAATCAAGAACAATAATTACAGGATTGTTCTTAAATATTATTAAGTTGTTTTCGGAAATATGAGTGAGGCCATCAATCTCATGATAAGAAACTGACGGCCTCACAATGAATTCATTTGTATTTTTGAAATTATTTAATAAATAGGCGGATTGATTACTGACGAGATTGGTCAAAGGCTTATCTATAGTTCTGCTTTCTGAAAATAAAAAAAGATACATGCATTTCCACACAATAAACAGCACAAAGGATCTCGCTAAAAACTTTTTTATAACTTTAGGAAACTCTTTGGTATAATACCCAATTATTCTCCGGAATGCTTGCATGCTTCCTGATTGTTTTTTCTGGCATCTTTTATTTTCTTAACACCAAATCCAATTCCAGCTGCAACCAAAATAGTAATTCCACCGTCAACAGGAATACCTTCTTGTCCGGGAATTCCACCGCCGGGTGTGGGCGGAACAGGACCACCTTGAGAGTATAATGCTTTAGAAATAAAAATGAACAAAAGGAAAGTTATTAAAATTCTATAAGATTTTATACATTTCATGTTAATCTTTTTTCAGTTAGTTAAATTGATTGGAAATTGTTATTTTTTTATGGCTTTTAATATCCCCAAAGTTTTATTGTTTTCATATAATTTGATATAATAGAACCCATCTGTCAAAAAACCGCCAGGAATATAATATTTAGACACTTTATTTACATTAATAAAAGTACCACTTTTTAATATGCGACCCAAATTATCAATTAGTTCCCATCTAAGCTTGTTAAATAATGAATTACTTTGTATGATAAAATCTTGAGTACCAATTGCTATTTTATTACACAAAGTAATTATTTCAGAGTCAATTTGACGATGCTTAACATCATTGAAAATAATAGAAAATCTATTTTCAGATTTGGAATCAATTTCTCCATTTACATTGAAATAATAAATACAATCATCCTGACATGAATTTATCAAATTGAAATATTGATTGGTATATTTATCATAAAGATATGCTACATTACCTCCTGAGATGGAAGATAGCATTTTACTACTAATATAATAATCCCCAATTTCCAATTTTTTAACTTCTAATTGAACTATTCTATTTTCAAGATTATTATTTTTCAATTCAGAACCATGGAAAATTGAGTATAATGTACCATCATTTCCTTTAACTGACAAGTCCAACCCCTCTTTAATTCCAAAATCAAAAGCATCATATTTACTGTCAAATTTATCTGTTGCAGGATATCCGCCACCCCATCTCAAAATTACATTATCATTAAAATTAGATTCTTTTTTACCAATTGAAAGTTCTATAATACTTAGCCCATTTTTCTGTTTAAGCAATGAGGCAATAGGCGCAGCTGTTGTTTTATCTGTTTCTTCTATTACAAGATTTGTAGAACCAGTTGAATGAACAAAAAATGCAGCGCCATTTTCTATAACATTTGACTGACGTCCAGTGGACACGCCGTTAACATAAGATGCCAATTTATTAGAATCCGGGTCAAAAGTATATATAGCGTCGTCAATTCCTGAAGAATTATTTGATATGATAGTATTCCAATCAATATTTGAAGCAAAAGGATTCGCAATAAGATTCCACCCTTTAAATGAATGAGCAGCAGTGTATCCTAAGGGAATATTTTGTGTACAGGTATTCAATGGTCCTGCAAGGCTAATAGTAGAACGTAATTGTCCTCCCCGTAATATAATTCCATTATTGGAAGTTGTAGGGACATTTCCCATATTTATCCTAGTCCATTGAGCACTTCCCACATTACTACTCGGAACTGTATCTTTGTTTTCATTGAACTTGTAACAATCAAAAAGAGTTCTATATAAAAACTTAATAGTAAGGATAGGTATTAAAGTAGATTGTGTAAACGGAAGACCAACCCCATGCCAATTTTGATTAGAATTTATATAGCGCTGGATATTAACATTGCCGTCAAAATAGTTACAAACACCAGAAGGAGCTTCTGAAATACTTGCCGTACCATTTGAATTAGATACCAAAACAAGATTTGCATTCGTTTTTAAAGTTCCTAACATTGGTTTATAACTACTTGTAATATTGACTTTTGTAGTCCTTATTCCTGCTATTGTAACGCCGGTATTATTATTGATAATAAGGTTACTAATATAGGAAATCCCTCCTGCAATGACTTGAGGAGTTATGCCACTCATTCTCACTGCACCAGTTCCAATAATTGTACCTGAACTAATCAATGAATCTTTAATATCCAGGTTATGAGACTTTAAATTGATATTGGCAGAAGATCCAATTGCTAACTTGCGCAATGTAGTATTCGTGGATAAAACTGGATAAAAACCAAATGATAGTGGAATATTCACTGATGCCAAAGAATTTGGAGGTGCGGCATTGTTAAACCAGTTTGCTGGCTTCGACCAAATGGTATCAACATCACCAGTCCAGGTGTAAATAGGATCAACAGAATTTGCACTAATAGCTATTCCACCCACATTTTTAACTTCAACAGGTCCATAGGTTGAAGGTGATGAAACTGTTGCGGTAATTTTAGTTGAACTTACTGTTAGAATCTGTGCATTAACACCATTAATCTTGACTGAAGTTGTAGCATTTAGATTTTTACCATTAATTGTGATATTGCCGCCAATTTTTACACTCAATGGCGAAACGCTGATAATATAAGGCTTAACGAAAAGTGTATCCACACTATAACCAGCGATGCCAGATGAAGTTACCGAAACAATACCGCTTGAGTTGGTTGAAGAAATTACAGCCGAAATTGCTGTATTGGATAATACAGTAAAAGATTGCACTGCAACACCATTAATTTTCACCGAAGTCACATTAGTGAATTCGGAGCCATTAATTACAACTGTTTCCCCACCAAAAACACTGTCACTTGAAAATGAAGATATTTCCGGAGGAGGTATAATTGTAAATGTATCTGTACTTATTGTCGTTCCGGATGGCGTGGTCACACTAACCAAGCCTGTAGTGTTTAAACTATCAACAATGGCTGTAATAGTATTTGTGGTTGAAGTAGTAGAAATTGTAAAACTTCTCACATTTACATTATTAATTTTAACCGATGATGCAGATGTGAATTTATATCCGCTAATTGTGAATTGGGTACCTTTATTCCCAAAACTTGGTGTGAATGAAAATATAGTAGGTGTTATGTAAAAATTCATATTGCTACTTCCACTACCAGCAGATGTTGTAACACTTATCAATCCCGTTGTATTTGAAAGTGAAACAACAGCACTTATAGTGGTGTCACTTAAAACAATAAAGGATTGAACATTTGCTCCGTTAATCTTTACTCCAGTTGCGGCGGTAAAGTTTATTCCTTTAATTATTATTGTATCACCAACTTCAGCAGAAGTAGGAACAAAGGTTGATACTATTGGACTTATTTTAAAATCAAGTAAACTTAATGCTGTTCCTCCGGATGATGAAACTGATACTTTCCCTGATTTGTTTGATGAATCTACAACAGCTGAAATACTTGTCAAACTGTTTACTGTATAACTTTTTACATTAGCTCCGTTAATTTTAACAGAACTAATTCGTTCAAATTTTGTACCAGTTATAGTGAATGTAGAACCCGGAACTCCACTAGAAGGAGTAAAAGAAGTAATTGTTGGTGTTACATAAAAACTATCAATAGTATTTGCAGATCCTGCAACATTTACTACACTTACAACACCGCTTCTGGTTGCACTTGCTACGACAGCAGAAATACTTGTATCACCTATAATTGTAAAACTTCTAACTGCCAATCCATTAAATTTAACTGAACTTACACCGGTAAGGTTTATTCCCTTTAATATCACAGTAGAACCTACTAATCCAAATGTCGGTGTAAATGAAGTAATTGAAGGTGCAATTTTTAAAGATCCTGTACTTATTCCATTACCAGCACTTGTAGTAATGGAAATCAATCCACTTGTGTTCAATGAATCCAAAACAGCATTAATGGAGTTATCGTTCACAACAATGAAACTTTTAACAGATGTTCCATTTACTTTTACAGAATTTGCGCCTGTAAATTTTTGACCGGTTATACTAAATGAAGCCCCCACTGAACAAGATGTTGGGGTAAAAGCAGTAATCGATGGTGTTAGATAAAAGCTATCTGTACTTGTAATTGAAGAACGAGGGTTTGAAATTGAAATAACCCCACTATTATTCGATGATGAAACAACTGCATTGATCACGGTATCCCCTTGCACGGAATAACTCTGAACATTTATATTGTTTAATTTTACAGAAGTTAACACACTAAATTTATTACCGACAATTCTTATAGTGGAACCCACCGGACCACGAACAGGCGTGAAACTTGTAATCGTCGGCGTTACATAAAAACTATCCGTACTTGTGCCAGTACCAGCTACTGTAGTCACACTCATCTTTCCCGAAGTATTCGACGTTGATATCACCGCACGGATACTATCATCACTTAATATCGTATAACTCTGCACATTCACTCCATTCAATTTAACCGATGTTGCTCCAGTAAAACTTGCCCCCTTCAGTATCACCGTATCTCCAACCTCACCAAAATTAGGAGTGATGCTTGTCACCTTTGATACAACAAACAAACTATCATTACTTGC
>CAMCAY010000044.1 GCA_945872815.1 Chitinophaga pinensis | reverse complement strand
GAAGCCGAGAAACTCCTTCTTGATTTTGACATATTTCCTAAATTTAGTGACTTAATTGATTAAACAATTATGTCCAGCTATTTAGGGGGTCAATACACTTTTGATTGTGGGTCAAATGCTAAAAAGTTGTCGATTAAAGCGTCAGAAATCTGATCCGCTACTTTATCTGGATGTCCTTCAGAAACACTCTCAGAAGTAAATAAATAAGGCATGAATTATGGTTTATAGCTTATAATAAAATACAAATATAAGTAGTAATTGAATACTTATATTCTAGAAAATATCATACGTAATCGCATTCTAAAACGGTAATATCTTCTGAAAACGGTAGATATTACATGAAATAAATTACAAATAGGGTAAACAAAATTAGAGATAAAAATATTGCAATAATCTTACTTATTCCAATATTTCCTATGAATTCTTTGTATTCCGAAATCAACATTTCTTTATTTATAATCATATCAGAAATAAAAGAAAGTTTTGTTTCTACCCAAACTATATTTATAACAGTAGCAATTCCAAATAGAATTGGGAGAGTCGATATAATTGTTGATCTAAAATCTGGAAAATATAATGCCAAATAAATTAAAATTGGCAATGAAATACAATTGATTATTGTAGTAAATAAAGAAATAATAAAAATAGAATCTAATTTTATTTTTATTACCCTTATATCAAAATTTAAAGTTTTAAATTTATATTCTGTCACTTTAGAAATCCAAACATTTGCTATTTTTTTATCTAACCTCTTTACAAAAAGTTTAGTGGATCTCAAGAAAAAATTACAGGTCATTACTCCCAAAAATAAACCGATAAGATTACAAAAAATAAGAAGAAAATAGAAAAAAAGAGGTGAATATTTCGTAGAATTTAAGTTGGATTCAATAAAGTATGTAATAAATACTAATTGCAATGATGATAAAGCTTTTGGAATCAGGGAAACTACCTGAAACAATGAATTAGATGTACTGACTATATTCGAAAGCATACCAACAAACCTCAAGAATAAACCATAAACAAAAAATACATTAATAACAATTATTGTAAAGAGGATTTCTAAAATTACTACCATAAAAATTAATTATTTTTATATTCAAATAGTTAATTTAGAATATATAGATTTAATTAAAACCATCTCTAAATTCTTTTGTTACTAAAGATTTTTCTCCAGGAGGAATTTGCGGAATCAACTCTCGATCTGCTTTACAGATATCAACTAGTTCAGCTGGGGCATCTAATTTAATTAATAATTTTCTAATTCCTAACAAAGCATATTTTCTTGAAATTAAATTAATTGCTGTGAAGAAAATGATTTTTAATTCAATTAAAAATCCACTATGTTGGATTTGGAACAATGCTAACTTGTTTTTCCAAGGTCTAATTAATTGATTATATGTTATGTTTGGATCATCGGCCTTAGACAGTATTTGATTTAAATCAGAAAATACAATTGAAGAAATATCAGTAATTCCGGGTTTTTGAGTTAAGATTTGTCTTTCTAAATCAGAATACAAATCTACTTCAACTTTAACATTAGGACGAGGTCCCACAAATGTCATATTCCCTAATATTACATTAAATAATTGAGGAAATTCATCAATTTTATATTTACGTATTAATCTACCTATTGGTGTTATTCTAGGGTCATTTTCTGAAGTAGAAACTAAATGGTTTAAAGAGACAATTTCTCTCATAGACCTGAACTTAATCATTATAAATTCAACACCTCCAATTCCAACTCGTTTTGCTAAATAGAAAGGTGATTGAAAATCATTAAAAAATACCAAAATAGATACAATTAAAAACAATGGAGATAGGAATATAAATATAGCTAGTGAAATAAAAAAATCGAAGCACCTTTTTGTCATATAATTATAAAAAAATTGATTTAATGTAATTTACTATGTTACTCGAATTAATATAGTATAAATCTTCCAATACTTTTGATGTAGGTGCTGGACTATCTGGTAATGTAATCCGTTTAGGGTTTGTTTTCAACAATCTTAAGTCAATTCTTTCGGTAACGCCAGCTAAAATTTCACCAGCTAATCCACAATTTTGCCAGCACCCATCAACTGAGCAAATCCGTCCAGTCTTATTAACAGAATTAATTATAGAATCATAGTCTAAAGGATTTATAACTCTTAAATCGATTACTTCAACTGAAATTCCGGATTTTTCAAGTTCCAAAGCTGCATCTAAGCATAACTTAGTTGTATAACTACAAGAAACTAATGTTATATCATTTCCTAATCGGACTACTTTTGGCTTTTGGAGACTTAACGGAGTTTTATCAATTTCCTTTAATTCTTCTGAACAATCATATAACCATCTGTCGTCTATGTAAAGCACAGGATCATCTGATAATACACTAGCAATTAACAAATCCCGTGCATCATTTGCAGAGGATGGCATTACTACTTTTAACCCCGGAATATGGGCAAACCAAGAATGGAGTGATTGTGAATGCTGTGCACCTTGTTCCCCCCCCCTATTAACCATACCCCTAATTGTTATTGGAGCTGAAGATTTCCCCCCAAACATGTTTCTCCATTTAGCAGCTTGTGTAACAATTTGATCAACTGCAAGAAGCATAAAATCAATTCTTGGATGAACAATAATCGGACGTTTTCCAAGTATCGCCGCGCCCACTCCAGCACCTGTTGTAGCTAGCTCAGAAACAGGACTATCAATAATTCTACTTTTGCCATACTTTTTATCTAAATCAGTCATCGAAGCTCCCACATACCAAGGACTCCATAGCCCTTGTCCTAAAACAAAAACTTCTTCATGGTTTGTTAATAAATATTCAAAGCCGTCAAGTATTCCTTTGCTGTAATTTATCTTTTCCATAAAATTTAATTTGAATATGTATTATTATAAAGGAAATCTTTTGAAGGATACTCTGATACTTTTGCCTTTTCCCAGGATTCTTCAATAAATTTTTTTATTTCAGAATCAATTAAACCAAATTCAGATTCCAAAATAGACTGACTAGTTTTCAAACTATTAATAAGTCGTTTAATTGGATCTCTTTTCTTCCAAATTTCAAGAACTTCGTTTCTAAGCAACCCCACGTCATTGTCATCACTGGGGCCTACATGTCCTTTCCATCGATAAGTCACAAATTCAATATAAAAAGGGCCATTTCCAGATCTTATATAATCGGTCGCGATTTTTGTAGCATTATAAACAGCAGCTAAATCATTACCGTCGACAAGCAAAGACTGGACATTATGGGCTTTCGCATATCGAACTGTGCTATATGTTGGTTGCCTTTCAAGTATGTGCATATGACTTGCGAATAAATTATTTTCACAAATAAAAAGTACGGGCAACTCATTTATCTTTGCAAGATTTAATGATTCATGAAAAACTCCCTCTTCTGTAGCTCCATCGCCAAAATAAGTAACAGATAAATTTGTGGATTTTTCCATCTTATGTGCAAAACCAGCTCCAACTGCAATCGGTATAGTAGCCCCAACTATAGGTACAGACCCATAAAAACCGTTATCTTTATCTATCAAGTGCATCGATCCTCCCATCCCATGAGAACAACCATCAATTCGACCCAAAACCTCTGCGAACAAACTATACGGATCATTATTCAATGCCAAAAAGTGAGAATGTGAACGATGTGCTCCAAAGACAGAATCACTTTTTCGCAAAAAAGCAGATACACCAACTGCTATAGCCTCCTGACCAATTCCAAGATGACAAGGACACTTCACATTGCCAGCTATAATTTCATTTGCAATTTTTTCTTCAGCATATCGAATTACTAACATGCTTTTAAGGTGCTTTATTTGGGATTCAATTGAATCGTAAGTCAATTGAATCCCAAATATTGGACTTTCAGGATTAAATAACTCATCACTGACTGATTTATTACTGTACTTTTTCATAAGAAACATTATTTAATAATTCTAATTCGCTTTGATTTAAACTAAAAGTGAAAACTTCTAAATTACTTTGAAGCTGATTTCTATTTTTCATACCGCATATAATACTAGAATTAGAAATAGAATCAATTATATATCTAAGCGCAACTGAAGGAATTGATACGTTGTAACACTTTGAAATGTATTTCAGAACATCTACAATAGCAAGATTCCTTTCAAGTTTGTTACCAAAAAAATTTGCATAACGACCGGAAGAGCGTCGATCATTATTCTTGAAAACACTATTCCTGTTATACTTTCCTGTTAATATACCTTGTCCTAATCCACCATATGCAAGAAAAATCATATTTTTTTGGAGGCTCATTATTGTAGTTTCGTTTTTTTTTTCTGCTAGACTATACTCATAACTACAACTAGAAAAATGATTAATGAATTCAGTTTTATTTATCAATAAACTGTATGCTAAATTGGAGAAACCAAATGCTCTAATTTTACCTGAGTCTCTCAACCGCAATAAGGTTTCTAAAATTAAATCTAATTCTGTGATACCATCCCAAAAATGTAATTGATATAAATCAATATAATCAGTTTTAAGTCTCTTTAGGGATTGTTCAATTGCAGAATTAATCCATTTTGGTGAATTATCAAAATATCTTTGTTTGCTTTTAAATCGAACACCAAATTTAGTTATGATATGTATTTTCTTCCTTTTATTTCCTAAAAAAACTCCCAAATTACGTTCTGAATCACCTAATCCATAAACGTCTGCAGTATCAAAGTAATTTATACCAGACTCTAACGCCTCACCGATAGCCATTTTTATTGCATTTTGGTCTACATCGCCCCAATCATACATTCCAAGTTGTTCACATCCGAATCCAATTCTAGAAAAACTGAACTCTGTTTGAGGAACGTTAAGAGTTGGAATCATGCTTTTTTTCTTTTTCTAATTCGAAAATAAACTGCCAAGAAAGTAATCTAACAAACAGAATCCTTGTCAATAAACTATCAATACCATTTAATATACTTAACATCCATTTTTTTGAACCAAAAAAAGCAGCAAAAAAAGAGGTGATATGCCAGAACCTTACACTTTTTATTTTGAAAAATTTTGAAGCAAACCTAACATCTTTCATCGATAGTATATGATGTTTTTCCCATTCAGTGCGCATGCCCGGGGTTAGAAAACGGTATGCTTTTATAAACGGATTATAATTTAAGGCTTCTACCGCAATTATTTTTCCGCCTGGCTTTAAAATTCGCTTTAATTCTGGAAAAGCAAAATTCAAGTCTAAATGATGCAACATTCCAGCACATAAAACTACATCAATTGAGTTTTCCGGCAACTGAGTATTCTCACAATCACCTACAAAAAATCTTGTTATATCATTTAACCCTTTTTGTTCAGCTAATTTCTTTGCATTATTAATTGAGGCTGAACTTATGTCTAACCCAATTACAAAGGAGGCACCATATTCTGCAGCTTTAATACTTGTAACGCCATTACCACATGCAAAATCAAGAAAAATTTTTCCCTTTACTTTTTCTTTCAACCAGTTTTGTAAATATAAATTAGACTTTTCTGTTGTTTTGTAGAATTTTTTATTTTCTAATTCTGTGGTTAGATCATGACTAAAATCATGGAATTCAGCTTCTTCTTTTTTTCTTGGCTCTAAACTTTCTAACCATTCTTTATTTTTTGTTATAGCTTCAACTTTATCGATAGCATTTTGTAATAATTCAATTTCATTCATAATTAAATAGAGGATTTAAGAGATAAAATATGATTTACATAATTATCGTAAACTTTACGAGAATCAAATTTTTGGGAATACAATATTAAGTTATTTTCTTTAAAACGTGCTAGAACCTCTTTATCTAAAGCAAGTTTAACAAGAATTTTAGCCATTTCTTTACCAGAGTAATATACATAACCTGCATTATTTTGGGTAATAAAGTCGCCCAATTCACCCTTTAATCCAGACACCACGGGAAGACCATAAGCGAAATATTCGGAAATTTTTGACGGAATACTTGTAGTGTATGTAAATGTGTTAAAGTAAGGGGCTATGCCAACTTGTACATTATCCAAAATGTAAGAGATCTCATTTTGCTTAATCCAGCCTGTAAAATGAATGTTGGTTAAACCTAATGTTTCATTCCTAAGCCATTCAAGTCCTTCTCCATCACCAACTATCACAAATTCGACTCTCTCAGTTGATTTTTGTAAAATCTTTGCAGCTAAAACTATGGGTTTTAAATCAAATTTATATTTACTAATTGTCCCAATTAAACACACATAAAGTATATTTTTCTTAAAAGTTAAGCCTTTATGAGAAAGAGACTTTATAGTCTGATTTGTATGTTGAAGTGAAGGCTTACAATAAGAAAGATGAAAAACCCTATCAATATCTCTAGATTTCCGTCCAGCATATTCTAACCCCCAATTTAGAATCTTGTCCGTAATTCCTATAATTGCAGTTGCATTTTCAAATACATATTGGTGCTTTTTTATAAATAAATTGAACAAGTTCAAAGCGAATTTGCGAATAAATTTCGGCAGCAATTCTTCAAAAAATATATCCGGCCATAAATCTCGAATATCAACAATCACTGGAATATTGAATTTTTTGCCAAATTGAATACAGTGAAATGCAAGTTCAACTGTAGGATAGGCACAGACTATAAGATTAGGTTTTATTTTCTCATCATAAATTCTCTTTCTAAATTTGGCCGATATTAATCTATGATCTTTGATTCTAGCTAATGATACGTTTTTCTTATATCCTTTTCCGTGCAATAAAGTAAGTCTATAATTTGGCATTAATTGCAAATCAGTATCAACTTGAAAATTTTGTTTCTTTTTAAAATGATCAAAGGTGCTTGTCCACCATACTATATCGTGCCCTTTTTCAATAAATGCATTTGCAATTAAGCCTGTTCTAAGTAATCTATTATCACTTTTTCCAATTGGAAGAGTTTCACCAATTTTAACAAGCCAAATCAGCATAGAAAGATCTAATTAATTTAATTATATAATTCATTTGTTCATCACTTAGTTCTGGGTACATTGGGAGAGAGAGTATTTTATTCACATGATCTGAACCAACAGGATACTCCTGAGCATCAGCACCAAATCTCGAATATGCAGGCATTAAAGGTAGAGCTACTGGATAATGTATTGCAGTTTCAACACCATGGCTCTCTAAAAAAACTTTTAATGCATCACGATTTTTTGTTTTAATGACATATAAATGATAAGTATGCTTTGAACTCGGTCTAACTTTAGGCAATTGCAAATCCCCTATCCCAATTAACCCTTCATAATATTTTTTAGCATTTGCAATTCTTGCCTCAGTCCAATCATGTAAATATGGAAGTTTTACAGATAATATGGCTGCTTGCAATCCATCCAATCTACTATTTATCCCTTCAATTAAATGATTATGTTTTGTTAAAGCACCGTGATTTGAAAACATGGTCATTTTTTCCGCAAGTTCACTATTGTTTGTCAAAATACACCCTGCATCACCATAAGCACCTAGGTTTTTTCCAGGATAAAAACTAAAAGTTGATGCAATACCTGTTAATCCTGCTTTTATCCCATTTAAAGAACTAAAATGCGACTGTGCACAATCTTCTATTAGATAAAGGTTATATGATTTGCAAATAGCTTCAATTGAGGTTATATCTGCCATTTGACCGTATAAATGTACAGGTATAATCGCTTTTGTTCTTGGTGTAATCTTATCTTCGATTTTTGATGGGTCAATTGTATAATAGATCGGATCAATATCTACAAAAACTGGTTTAGCACCGGTTTGTGAAATAGTTTCAGAAGTTGAAATCCAGCTATTAGCAGACGTAATCACCTCATCCCCCTCTCCAATTCCGAGCATTTTTAGAACAATATAAATTGCATCTGTTCCGTTAGCAACAGGAATACAATGCTTTACACCATATGCATTTTGAAAATCTTCTTTGAATATCTTTACGTAATTACCTCCAATAAAAGCAGTTTCATTTATAACATTTTCAATAGCTGTATCAATATCGTTTTTAATTTCAAGATACTGTGATTTTAAATCTACAAAGGGTACTTTCATATTTATTTATTTTAATTTTCTTGTAGGGTTTCCAACATAAACACCAGATTCAAGAATATTCTTTGTGACAACTCATCCAGCGCAAATTACTACATTATTACATATAGTAACTGGCAAAATAGTTGCATTTGAACCAATAGAAACATTATTTCCAACATTAGTACTTGACCATAAAGTTTGATCACCTTGCGCAGCCCCCCCCTTCATAAATAGGTCATTAATAAACATAACTCCATGTCCAATAAAGCAATCGTTACCAATGAAAGTATCATACCCAACTGTACATCCATATATATTAACAGGAGATACTATCGTAACATTTTGTCCAAATTGAACGTCTTTAATCCCTGATTCTATTATTTTTAAACTCATTTATTATTATTTTGATGCGCACTTACATAAATTTTATCAATAATTTCAACGGTTTTTAAGCCTTCAAAAGCATTTGTAGAAATACTAGCGCCATTCATCAAAACATCAATAACATTATCATAAATTAGGTTATGGTTAGACATAGAGCCTACATATGTCCCATAATTATTAGGCTTATTACCTTCAGGTAATTTACCTATTTCATAATCCTTTATATTCTGGTATTCGAGTTCATTCAAATATTGACCTCCAATTTTGACAGTACCATTTTCCCCAAAAATAGTTAAAGAACCTTCCATGTTTTTCTGAAAACTATTAACTGTATAATTAATAGTTGCTAAGGCCCCATTGTAAAACTCAAGAGCAACGACACCAGTATCTTCAAATTCAATTACTGATTGGTGAGCAAAATTTCCAGTAAGCGCAAATACTTTCTTAACATCACCGATCATCCAATACAATAAATCTATAAAATGACTAAACTGAGTATAAAGAGTCCCACCATCAAGGGTTTTAGTCCCTTTCCATGAATTTGCGTAATATTCTCCATTCCTATTCCAAAAACAACTCAATTGGGCACTATATATACGGCCAAGTTTCCCTGAATCTATCGCTTCTTTTACTGCAACTATTGGCGGGTTAAATCTATTTTGTTTAATTACAAAAAGACGTTTGTTTGCATTTTCAGCAGTTTTTATCATTTCGCCACAGTCAGCAACATTAATTGCTAAAGGTTTCTCACATAGAACATGATATCCCATTTTTAATGACAAAACAGAATGAAATGCGTGTAATCCATTAGGGCTACAAACGGAAATCAAATCAATTGATTTTTCATTTTCTAGCATTTCTTCAAGAGAATAATAGGCTCTGCATTGATATTTTTCAGCAAACTGATTTGCCTTTTCTGGAATGTTATCGCATACTGCAATTAGATTTCCTTTTGCTGTTATATGTTCTGCGTGTCTACCGCCAATACGACCACAACCAACTAATCCAAATTTTACCATAAAATTAATTTTATTGCTCGTTTAATAAATGATTTACTATAAGTACCCTTGATTTACCGTTACCATAAATTTCTCCTGAAAAATCAGGATCAGCGGAAAGTATTTCATCTACTGCTGATAAAATTGAACCTTCATCAGCTCCCGCCAAAATATTACAACCAAGTTCTCTAAGTTCAGTCCATTCTGTTTCATCTCTGAGTGTAACGCATTTTTTTTTCAGGAAATAAGCTTCTTTTTGCATTCCACCACTATCAGTCAATAAAATTGTAGCTTCAATCAATAAAGAGAGATTCTCAAAATAACTCAATGGATCAACAATATGTATTTTATTAGAGACAGAAATCGAAAACTCTTTAAGTTTTAACTTTGTTCGCGGATGAAGTACAATTTTTATTACATATTGCTCAGCTAGCTTTTCCAATGCATTAAATATTGATGCAAGCCTTTTAGGATCATTTGTATTTTCAGCCCTATGAACTGTTACCATAATATATGGTAATTTGCTATTGCCCCGAGGTAATGATATATAATTATCAGAAAATAATTTTACAGAATCATACATGATATCACCAGTAACGAATACTCTCTTTTTTAGCATACTATTATATCCTTCCATTTCTAAATTTCTTATCGCTGCTTTACTAGGGCACAATAATAAATCGCTGATCCGATCAGTTACTATTCTATTTGTTTCCTCTGGCATAACTTCATTAAAACTTCTTAATCCTGCTTCAATATGCGCAACTTTAATTCCCAATTTTTTTGCTGCCAAAGCACCGGCTAATGTCGAGTTTGTATCGCCATATACTATCACCCAACTAGGCTTTTCGGTGATCATTATTGCTTCAAGTTCTTCTAACATTCGACCTACCATGACACCATGGGAAACACTGTGTATATTAAGATTGTACTTGGGTAAAGGAATCGATAATTCTGAAAAGAAAACATCACTCATATTCGAATCAAAATGCTGACCAGTGTGTACAATTATTTCTTCAATTTTACGATCCTTAAATTCTCTACTTAGGGACGCAGCTTTAATAAATTGTGGTCTTGCCCCAATTACTGTAAGTATTTTCACTTTTAGTTAAAATTTTTTATGTAAATAATTTCTTCATTTCGCCAATCATAATTATTTTTTCTAATTTTGATTTGCTGTACACAATTATAAATATCCTTCTTTGTAATAGTTGAAACAACAGCCTTTATACCTTCGAAAGTAGGTTCACAAACCCATCCAAATTCATTTTCTTTGACAAACTGTTTTAGATCGGGAAAATTACTTGCAATTACCGGGATATCTGATTGGATATACTCAAAAACTTTATTAGGTAAACAAAAATAGTGATTTAAGCAATCATTGGATAGTACACTAAATCCAACATGTGCACTGGAAGTTATTTTCTTCATTTCTGATTGCTTTACGGCTTCATGAAAATGGATATTTACCTTCTCTGTAGATTTTTGCTTTACTTTATCAGTATCAATACCAAATCCCATAAACACAATATGCAAATCTGACCTTGCCTTTGAAAAAACCTCCAATAAGGTTCTTACACCTCTTTCCTGTGAAATAATACCCTGATAAATAAATATGATATGGTCTGGAGGAATATTAAATTTCTTTTCCAAATAATCACTCTTCAAATTTGAATCGTTGTGAACTAAATCACATAAAGGAATATTCCGGACAACAGATATAATCATATTCGGGTATTCCTTTCGATACCACGCTCCTATTGAGTCACTGACTACAACTATCTTATCTACAAAAACAATTAATATTTTTTCAAGTATTGAAATGACTGATTGCATTTTTCTACCGAAACCAAATTTACGAGTCTCTAATTCATGCGCATCATAAATTATCTTAGACCTGCAAAATATTTTAAAGAATGGTGAAACCGGCAGCACAGATAATGAATGACAATTTACATATGCAGGTTTGGACCAAATAAAGTAGATGATTATTTTAAAGTAAAATTCCAAGACCTTTAAAGAATCGATAATTTTTGATTTTTTAAATCTATTCATAAATAGATTTATTCGCCTAATTTTTCTATGATCATCTAAATCTTGCTGCTGGGGAAGAATGTTATCACCTATACCAACTATAATAATCTTATCGATATTGGTAAGTCGAATGATAGAATCCGTTTGTTTAAATATCCGGGTCTCACTTTTAATGTTATTCGGATAAATATGCAGATTAAGTTTGAATTTCATAATTATCTGTGGAAAATTCCCAATTTTCTTAAGGTATACTGAACCCTTTTAAGTAAAAAATATTTTTTTGAGCTATTGGGGTAATCCGTGTAGTATTTTGGTGGCTGAGACATAATCTCCTCAAACTTTTCGATAGAAATAGCTAGTTTTTTAGCAACAAATTCTTTATCCGCTACCAATTGATCTTCCGAATAGATTGATTTCTTGAGCTCTTCTAAAGCAAATGAACGGGTAATATGCCCTGATTGAATACCATTTGATAGATGTATCTTCCTTTTATCAATCGAAAACTTAAAAGGCAAAATAAACGCCTGAAAAAATTTTGTATAGGTTGATTCATGATGCTTACCGCCATAGTATTGCCAACCAAGTTCTTTTTCTAGCAATCCCATAGCTTCATCTTTGTTATAATCAATGTAATTGAGAATTGAAACGAATTTAAGTCTTTTCACAAAAAGCATATAGAACAAATCCCAAGTTGTATAGTGTGGATATTTACTAAGCTTTGCTTTACCAAATTTTTTTTGTATGTAATTAATATATTGCCAATCACCATGACCGTATGACCAACTTGGCACTGTTGATGCTTCTGTTAAATAATTCATCCCATTCATAATGTAAGAAATATTTTTTTCTTTAGCAATCTTAAGTAACAAAGCGAAAATAGCATGATCAGTCGGCACTTCCCCATCAGGTGTGGATGCCTTTAAAAAGGATAACTGTAAATCTTTAAATTCTCTCCAATCAAGAACATAAGTAAGCAAATCAAAATTGAGTTTTTTTAAAGTACGTTCAATATTGCTAACAGCTAATTCTGAATTCCATCCATTATCAAGATGCACTGCTAAAGGCCGAAGACCAAGTTGTTTACACTTATATGCTACAAATGTGCTATCGACACCCCCACTCACACCAACAATACAATCATATTCTTTGCCTCTACCTTTTACTTTTATCTTTTCAACAATCGCCTTAAGTGCTATTTTACCTTTATCGCCTCTTAACACTCGATAATCAACATTAGCATCAAATTCAAGGCAATGATTACAAATACCTTTTTCATTAAAAACGATATCTCTGTCTGTTGTATCCATGACACAACGTGTACAAACCTGAATTTTATTCATTTTTTTAGATTTAAAATTCAACCACTCAATCTTGGAAGAAACATGTCTTTCAATTTTCTGAGAAAAATATACTTATTGTAATTTGATGGATAATTCTTAAATGTTTTATTTGGCAACTTCATAATTTGATCCCATTCATCAGGAAGAATTCCTAATTTCTTCAAAACATACTCCTTATCTTCTTGCAATTCAATTGGGTCATATAATGGTTTTGCAATTTCATTGACAGCAGCTTCTCTTGTTATTTGACCTGAAACTATCAAACTCGAGAGATGTGCTCTTCGTTTATCAAAACCAAATTTTGTTGGCAAGTAATAAGATTGAAAAAACTTAGTGAATCTAGATTCATAATGTTTGCCACCGTAATAACGCCACCCTAAGTCTTTTTCCAAAATATTCATTGCATTAGCTTTTACATAATCAATATAATTCAAAGGTTTTATCACTCGAATACCTTTAACAAAAGGATAATAGATATAATATTTCAAAAAAGAAACAATTGGGAAATTTTTAATTTTCTTTTTGCCGAATTTTCTATGAATTGATTTTATATGTCTTGAATCCATCGCATTATAGCCCCAAGAATCTGGTAATATATATTCTGTAGCTTTATTACTACCTGTCAGTATGTATTTAATTCCACGTTTTGAGGCTTCCTTGTTAAGGGCAGCAAAAAAAGCATGATCCTGTGGCACATCTTGATTAGCAACAGCAGCTTTAAAAAAGGCAACCTGAATATCTTTCATTTCAGACCAGTCTACAACAAATGTGTGCAAATCAATTCCTAACTTTTTTACAATATGTTCGACATTTTTAACTGCAAGTTCAGAATTCCAACCACCATCAACATGAATTGCCAGTGGACGCAACCCAAATTGATGTTTTACCAAATATGCTAAATAACAACTGTCAACACCACCACTTAGTCCAATTATACAATCATATTCTTTTTTTTGGCCATCCTTTTTAATTTTAAAGAGTAAAGATTCTAGATTTTTTCTTTTTTGTTCTTGATTTTCTAATTCCGCTTTAACAGATTGATTGTAAGCATTCACGTAATTACAAACACCGTTTGCATCAAAAGTAATTTCAGGATCTGATGTATCCATTATCGTTTTAGAACAGATTTGATAAGATTTTTCAGACATATTTTTGATTCATTTAATTTATGCAGCACTAATATTTTAATATTTCGGCAACTTCAGCCGATTCCGGATAGGTTATAAGCACAGCTTTGTGTTTACCTGTAAATACAAACATACTTCCAGCAGCTGCAGCCGGTATGTTTGTTATACTAAAAAGGTCTTTAATGTGGTCAAGTTTACCAGCTCCGCCACAAGCAATTATTGGCAATTTAATATTTTCACAAATTTTCTTTAAATATTGCAAATCATACCCTTGCATCATACCATCTCTATCAACGAAATTTACAAAAATCTCGCCAGCTCCATTTTTCTTTGCCTCCAACAAGAAATTAATAGGATCAGAAATTGTGCTCTTTTTTACGTGATTATATATTTGTGGTTTACCGAATAAATTATACTTGATATCAACTGCGACAACTATACTTTGTTCACCAAATATTTTTGATGCTGAGCTTAATAATGAAAAATCAAATAAACAATTTTGATTAAGACAAATTTTTTCTATGCCTAAAGAAAATAGGGTTTTAATATCATCAATATCATTAATACCTCCACCATATGCCATTGGCATAAAACATTCACTAGCAATCTCAGAAATAAATTCAAAATTTGGTTTTCGCCCAACTTTTGAAGCAGAAATATCTAAAATTACAATTTCATCAACTTCTTTCTCATTAAAGATTTTAACTGCATTAATAGGATCACCTAGATAAACAGAGTCTTTAAATTGTCTTGTTTTAACTAGATAACCATCTTCAATTAGAAGAACGGGAATTATTCGTTTGTTTAACATTCTTAATACCTAGTTATGAAATTATTAAGTAAAGACATTCCGAATTTATGACTTTTTTCTGGATGAAATTGAACTCCTAAAATATTGTTTTTTTCTAGTGCTGAAGCAAATTCATATCCATATTTAGTGTATAGCATAACATCCTCTGACTTATCAGCTTTTAAGTGGTAGGAATGCACAAAATAAAATTTAGGATCTTCATACATTTCGAACATAATATCAGTATCCTTATTTTTTTTTACCGTATTCCATCCCATGTGTGGAATTGTCAAGCTGTTTATATCATTTTCAAAACTAAATGGCACAGTATCAGCATCAAACCAACTAAGCCCAGGCAAAGTGCCTTCACTACTATTTCTCGTCATTAATTGAGCACCAAGACAAATGCCTAATATAGGTATCTTATCACTCATTGCCTTTTTGGTAAGTATATCTACAAGATTCAGCTCTTTAAGTTTTGACATCCCATAATCAAATGAACCGACACCGGGTAATATTATCTTATCTGCCCTAGAGATTAAATTAATTTCATTGGTAATTTGAGATGTAGCTCCAATTTTTTTTAACATATTTTTTATTGAACCTAAATTACCAAGGCCATAGTCTATAATTGTGACTAACATTTTATGATTTTTTTGTTTTTATCAATTAATTTGAATTATGAATTTTTGAATTAACTGAGTGTTTCAATAAAGTTTGAAATTTCTAGTACAAAAGAACAACAGATTGTCAATTTCCTCAATTCTATTTGATGAAAGTTTAAATCCATTTTTTTTAATCAGTTCTGATTTATATGTAAGTTTATATGATTTTTCATTTGAATATTTATTAACATAAATTTCTGGTTTATACCCAAATAGGATAAAGGTTCGTTCTTGAATTAAATTTGCAACATCAAGAATACTAGGGGACCAATCACCACCAAGATTAAATAAGTTAGTTTTCAAATTTTTACTACTAATTAAATGATCCGTTGCTAGACAGACATCTTCAATTGTTATAAAATCACGCCTTTGTAATCCAGTGCTTTTTAACTCCATTTTTTTATTAATTATAGCTTGCCGACAAAGGTCATTTATTACCAAAGACCAACAATTCACTTCTTTATTAATCGGGGCACCAAAGCTATTCGATAAACGAATTACACACCCATCAATTTTACCATTATGAACCGCAGATCTCACTATATCTTCTGCAGCACGATTGCTAATTGCGTAGCTATCCAAAGAATGGGTTAGTGAATTTTCAGTTATTACTCCTTTTAAAGGATTCCTATAAACATGAGCAGTTGAAAAATAAATAAACTTTTCTACACCCTGATTTATTGCTGCAGCAATAAACTTAGCTGTTGTTAACGTATTAAACTTAATAGCACTTATTGGGTCTAAATTTGACTCTTTCAAATTCATTCCAGCAAGATGAAGAATGACATTTGTTCCTCTACAAACATCATTTAAGTGCCTATTTGAATTCCAATTCAGTTGTAAAACATTGTAATCTAAATCAGCGATTTTGCTAAATGTTTTTTTTCTTGTCCCAACTACTACATTATAGCTTTTATTTTTACAAAAATATTGTGTAAGTCGACCACCGATATAACCATGCCCTCCTGTAATTAATATTCTCATCTTATCAATACATTTTCTGTAACCCAATTATAAGGTATTAAACAATCATCCAAATCAATTGTTTCACATTCTGATTTATTATGAGGAATGTTTGTACAATTTGAGATTAGTGAATTTTGATTACTTAGGGACTTAAATCCGTACCAAATACCTGCATTAATAGATATTCTGTAGTATGCATCTGGTCGCCCAAGTTTAACTTCGAAAAATTCGCCATTAGTAGCTGAAAAATCTCTGTTATCATAAATGACTAATAGTACCCTACCAACTGGCACAGCAAAATTTTGGATTTGTTTTCTGTGGCATTTCCAAGCTTTTATTGCACCAGGTAATAATTCTGAAAAATAACACTCTCCAAATTGTATAAAATGTTCTTCATCAGATCGGAGCATATGCAAAATATTTCCACGATTATCTTTAATTTCACTGATTTTAGTGATTTTTACACCTTCTATATTTGAAATTATCATGACAGAATATAATTATTGATTAGTGGCCCATTTTTGTGATCTTTCAGTAGCCAATTTTTCATAATTTTTTATTTGATTTACCGTAAATAGATATAAATTACCTTTGTTATCGTTATGCTTTTTATACCATAAACTAATCATCTTCAATGTTTCATTATAATTTAAAGTTGATTCCCATTTTAAATAATACATAGCCTTATCGCAGTTTAACTTAAGTAAGCCGGCCTCATGAAAGGGAATATTATCTGTAACATTGTAGGCAACATTAATATTTTTATGCCCCCAATTTGATGCTAATTGATCAATTAATTCTAATACGGTATGGCTTTTTTCGGCATGTGGACCGAAATTAAAAGATTCACCATTTAGCTTTATGTTATTTTCCAATTCTGAAGCGAATGATAAATAGCCACTTAGTGGTTCTAGTACGTGTTGCCAAGGTCTTGTCGCTTTCGGACTTCGAATATTAACAGACTGTTTATTATACCAAGCTTTCATGCAGTCAACCACTATTCTATCTTTAGCCCAGTCGCCTCCGCCAATTACATTACCAGCTCGCCCTATTCCAATTCGAACTGGATGATTTTCTTTAAAATATGAGTGATAATAAGATTTAATGACTAATTCTGCTGCACCTTTAGAACCACTGTAAATATCCTTTCCGCCAAGAGCATCAACTTCCTTATATCCCCATACAGATTCGACATTGTCGTAACACTTATCACTTGTAATAATTATTGTTGTACATTTTTGATTGTAATTTCTTAAAACCTCTAGTATATTCATTGTACCAATAACATTTGTTGTCATTGTTTCCAAAGGATCAAAATAAGAACTAGAAACTATCGCTTGAGCAGCAAGATGAAAAATAAAGTCTGGTTTATAATAATTTACTATTTCATTGATTTTGGATAGATCACGAATATCGGCTCTAATATCTGTAATCTTATTACCTAGTTTTAATTCTTCGAACATTGATGGTGTTGTAGGAATATCTTTTGAAATACCAACTACGCTTGCACCAAGCTTTAATAACCATGTGGTTAACCAACTACCCTTAAAACCTGTATGCCCTGTTATGAGAACTGTTTTGTTAAAGAATGAATTATTGAACATTATTTTGAATTTTGTATCCATGGCGCTTTACCTTTAAGCCATAAATCTTGAAGATAATCTTTGTCTCTGATAGTATCCATACATTGCCAAAAACCTTCATGCTGGAATGCCATTAGTTCATTTCGTCTGGTAAGTTCCTCTAAAGGTTCCCTTTCCAAAATAGTTGAATCATCTTTTAT
>CAMCAY010000043.1 GCA_945872815.1 Chitinophaga pinensis | reverse complement strand
AGAGAAGCTACTAAAAAATGGACAATGCCTATCCATAACTGGGGGCTTATCCTAAATCAGTTCTTAACTATATTTGAAAATAGGGTTCGACTTTAGCAAAAGTCAAACCCCAATATTTTTTAACTTACACAGTTTAAGGGATAGTGTCTTAATATCTGTTCTTTTTTGTGTTATTGTCTGCTGGTTCGCTTTCTGAACTTCCGTTGTTTTTTATTGGGTTTTCTTCTCTTGCCGGCTGTGCGTTTATATCAGATGTATTCGAAGTATTTGTAGTATCGGCGAGTATTTGATTTTTAATCGAATCGTGATCTGCGTGTGAAACCTCAGTATTAACTTGAAAAATGCTATCCGTTGTATTTTTAATTAGAATATTATTCTTTTCTTTTTCAAGTAGCTGAATTGCTTCATTTTGATTGCTAGAATCAACGATGCTTCTATTAATTTGCTGAAAGGAGTTTGTGATAGTGTCTATTGAAATGGGCGGAATATTCACTGAGTCAATATTTCCTTGTTTGTTTTCGCTTATTTTTTCAATAGTGCTGTCAGGATTTGATTTATTGATGATTGAATCAATTGAATCGCTGATATTGTTTTGAATGTTATTTGTATTTGCATCAATTGCAATAGGGCTGGTTTTTGCAGAATCAATGATCGATTGTTTTGATTGAATCAATATATCATCGAAGCTGTCTTTTTTTACATCGATGATGACTGAATCAACTCTTTCGTTTAAATTAATTTCTACGCTTCTTTTCGTTGAATCAATTATGTTGAAAGCAGATTTTATTGAATCATTATTTGCATTTGCTGATTCATTAATTTTTTTAGAAGAAATGTCGTGTTTTATATTGATGATGCTAGAATCGAGGGCTGTAGTGTTATTATTTAGTATGTCGTGGTTTGTTGTGTCAATTGCTATAAAACTGGATTTAACTTTATCGTTAATTGCATTTGTTGTTTGAGCGATTTCATTGTGAAAGCTATCTCGCTGTCTATTATTGATATTGGAATCAATAATTAGGGGGATTTCATTTTCAAAGCTGTTTGAATTAGTGTCAATAACAATAGAGATGTTTTTTAAAGAATCTAAATTTACTTGTGTAGGTTGACTGATTTTTCCAGCTGCATTCTCCGGTGTTGATTTAATGTTTGACGAATCAATTACCGAAAGCTTATTATTCAGTGTTTTATTTAAAGTTGATTCAATTGTGTTGTCAGAGCTATAAGTGGGAGGAGTATTAAGCGCAGGGGCTATTTGCTGAATGAAAATGTTTGAGGTGTCTTTTGATAGATTGTTTATAGTCACTGAATCTGCAAGCAAAGGGTTTTCGATGTTTTTATTATCTATTGATGTGTCAGCAAAAACATGGTCACCATTCTTTATGGAGTCTGCTATTGAAATGGTTGCTTTGTTGTTACTATCAATTAGGGGATCAGCTATATTAGCAGTTGTATCAAGTTTATTTTTAGATACAACAGCATTCTTTTTTTCTTTTTTACTTTTTTTCTTTTGATTCGGTTTGTCAGGTTCTGCGTTAACGATATTGTCAGTATCATTCTTTGCTATAAATCCGGAGTCTTCAATATTTATTGACTGGGATAGTTTTTTAATTTTGGTCTCTTTGTTGTTTTTTTCTTTTTTTAGCTCATTCCTTTCTTTTGAACTTTGTTTTTCAATTTTTGATTTACCTGTATTTTTTGTTATCGAATTTGAATCAGATACAGAATGTGTACTGTCTTGGAGGCCAATGTTAGTTTGAGTAGAGTCATTCAGATTTTGTTGAAGACTATCCGATGATATCTTGTTTTTAATTTTCGATTTGGACTTAGCCAATTTTTTATCTTCTTTCTGTTTTTTATCGAGAGAGTCTTTCAGTTTTTTGTTGAAAGCATCTGAGTTGGCTTTGTCATCATCCATTTTTAATTTGGCATGTTGTATAACAAAGTAAAACATTCGATTCACTGCTTCCTGATCTGATGCTTTTATTATTTCCATAAAATCACCTCTTCTGTTCCAGTCTGCATCTTTATCAATGATATCGTACCCTACATTTTTAGTAAAATACTCTCCGTCAGCCAAACCCAAAGAAAATATGGCTGTCTCAGGAGATTTTCCATTTCCACTATAAATCATCGCATCCATGATTTTTATGTGAAGCTTCATGTAATATTTGGCAGAGTCCTTAATCTTTAGGTTATTATAGGCTATAGTAATCTGCTGCAATGCCATCAGATTAAGGGGGTTTGTTTTAAGTAATTTTTTTGAAAGGTCCACTGCAACACGGAAGTTTCCATTTTGAACCAATTCAACAATTTCTTTTTCAGCAATCATATTTTCTAAAGGTTTGAAAGCAGGCTTCTCTGTAAAGCCAATCATCAAAGCCAAAGTATGCGCATTTGTCATTGTGGGATCCGTAGCCAAAAATCTGTTTAGAAGTCTGGTGTAGAAATTTTCACTGTCTTCGTTCTGTGTGCTTAATAGAATGTTTGAAAAGTCCCGATGGTAATTGAATTGGGGTAGCTCGGCATTGCTTGATTGGGAAAAACTACTATTGTGAATGAGGTAAAGAAACAGTATTAGTATCAATCTTTTAGTCATTTGTAAAGCTTTTCCGGTAAAATAGTTGACAAATTGAGGATTTTCGGGGCAAAAATATCCTATAAATGTCAAATTCTTGATTTTTAAAAAGTAGACTAATTCCTTTGAAATAAAGTGTTTATTTGTTAGTTTTGCGCCGCTGAAGGATTCATCATGTTTTACTGAGATGAACTATTTAGCATATCATGAGAGCTTAAACCTTCATATTAAAACCAGTCTTGCAAATCATTTCAAGATCTTTATGGTTTTCTCGCGTATATATAAAATAGAAATTTTCAATAATCATAATTTTAAACTCAAATAAAAAAAGATGGCAGATTTACGTTATCAAAGAAACTTTGGAATTGCTGCACATATTGATGCGGGCAAGACCACTACCACCGAGCGTATTTTATATTACACCGGTGTGAATCATAAAATCGGTGAAGTGCACGAAGGTGCTGCAACAATGGACTGGATGGCTCAGGAGCAGGAAAGAGGTATTACCATTACTTCTGCAGCTACAACTTGTTTTTGGAATTTCCCAACAATACAGGGTGCTAAAAATGCAGATACTAAGCAATACAAATTCAATATCATTGATACTCCCGGTCACGTGGATTTCACTGTGGAAGTAGAACGTTCACTTCGTGTATTGGATGGTTTGTTGGCATTGTTTTGCGCAGTGTCGGGCGTTGAGCCTCAATCAGAAACTGTTTGGCGTCAAGCTAATCGTTACAAAGTTCCACGTATTGGATTCGTTAACAAGATGGATCGTAGCGGTGCAGATTTCTTAAACGTTGTAAAACAAGTAAAAGAAATGTTGGGTGCTAAAGCAGTGCCTTTACAATTACCTATTGGTGCTGAAGATAATTTCAAAGGTGTGGTAGATCTGATAACAATGAAGGGAATGGTTTGGGATGATTCAACGCAGGGAATGACTTATCAGGAAGTTCCTATTCCTGCTGATATGGTTGACGAAGTAAACGAATGGAGACAACATCTAGTTGAGGCCGTTGCTGAATACGATGACAAATTATTGGAAAAGTTTTTTGACGATCCTAACAGCATCACTGAAAATGAAATGCACGAAGCTATCCGTAAAGCGGTGATTGATATTTCAATCATTCCGATGATGTGCGGATCTTCTTTCAAAAATAAAGGAGTACAAACTGCCTTGGATGCAATCTGTCGCTATTTGCCAGGTCCATTGGACATTGAAGCTGTTAAAGGAACAAATCCAGATAACGGAGAAGAAATCGTTCGCAAGGCAGATGCAAAAGAGCCTTTTGCTGCATTGGCTTTCAAAATTATGACCGATCCGTTTGTTGGTCGTCTGGCATTTTTCAGAGCATACAGCGGTCGTTTGGATGCGGGTTCTTATGTATTGAATACAAGAACAGGTAAAAAAGAACGTATCAGTCGTATCATGCAGATGCATGCTAACAAACAAAATCCTATTGACTTTATCGAAGCAGGTGATATCGGAGCTGGTGTTGGTTTTAAAGATATCAAAACGGGAGATACTTTGTGTGATGAAAACCATCCAGTTGTTTTGGAAGCTATGACTTTCCCAGAGCCGGTAATCTCAATAGCCGTTGAGCCTAAAACACAAGCCGACGTTGATAAAATGGGAATGGCTATCGCAAAGTTGGTAGAAGAAGATCCAACCTTACGTGTACGCACAGACGAAGAAACTGGTCAGACCATATTAAGTGGAATGGGAGAATTGCATTTGGAGATTATTGTAGATAGAATGAAGCGTGAATTTAAAGTAGAAATCAACCAGGGCGCTCCAATGGTGGCTTATAAAGAAGCTTTCAGAGTAGGAATAGAACACAGAGAGGTTTACAAGAAGCAAACGGGTGGTAGAGGTAAGTTCGGTGATATCGCCTTTGAAATCGGGCCCGCTGATGAAGAATGGTTGAAAGAGAATCCATTGGGTGGAATGCAATTTGTAAATGAAATTTTTGGAGGAAGTATCCCTAAAGAATTTATTGCACCAATCATCAAAGGATTTACTTCAAGTATGACCAATGGTGTATTGGCAGGATATCCAATTGTAGATATGAAAGTGAGAGTGTTTGATGGTAGTTACCATGATGTGGATTCAGATGCTATTTCATTTGAATTGTGTGCGAAATCAGGATTCCGTGAAGCTGGAAGAAAGGCAAAACCAGTTTTATTAGAGCCTATCATGAAAGTGGAAGTGTTGACACCTGATCAATATATGGGAGATGTTACGGGAGATTTGAACCGTCGTCGCGGTATGTTGGAAGGAATGGATAGCAAGCATGGTGTTCAGGTAATCAAAGCAAAAGTTCCTTTGAGTGAAATGTTTGGTTATGTAACTCAATTGCGTTCATTGTCAAGTGGTCGTGCTACTTCAACTATGGAGTTCAGTCACTATGCTCCTGCTCCAAATAATATTGCAGAAGAAGTAATTGCAAAATCAAAAGGTAAAATGAAAGTAGATGAGTAATTTCATTTTCAAATAAAGTTAAGCCCCGTTCGAAAGATCGGGGCTTTTTCGTTGCGTTGATTCAATTTAATAACTGAAATAGTTTTTTCTTCTTTATTGCTTGATAAATGATATTATTTCCTCCAGCAGTTGAGTAGATATGGGTTTTGTAGGGTTGCTGTAACTTTTAATATTTTCATTTTTATTGTTTTCGGGAACGATTTTGAAAATATGGTTCATACCATTTATGATATGCATTTGCGCATTTTTATTCGCCTTTGAAAGTAGTTCAGCATCATTTACAGTAACTTGTATATCCTGATCACCTTGCAAAATCAAAACGGGCATTTTAAGTGTAGCAATTTCGGTTTGAGGATTGTATTTAAACCAGCTAATTAAGTAAGGCTGTACGCTGGGTCTGAATAAAGCTGCCAGCATAGGATTTGGATTACTAACGGTAACGCCTATGCTCAAACTGTCTAAAATGGGAAATGCTATTTCTTTTACTTGTTCGGGCTGATTTTCTAATTGTTCTCTTAATGTTTCATTTGCCGGCTTTCCGGGTCCAGCGATGGAGATGTACTTATCAGCTTTGTCTTTTGACGCAATCATACCCAATAGAGACCCCTCGCTGTGACCGCATACAATCACTTGAGAAAAACGAATGTCTTTTTTTAAAAGAGACACCCAATTTTTTATATCATTTATATAGTCTTCAAATCGAAGATCAGCTTCTGATTTCATAGCATCTGCACTGGCGGCAATACCTCTTTTGTCATAACGAACAGAAGCTATGCCCGCATCTGCTAAACCAAAAGCAAGTTGTTGCAAACTATTGTTTTTCATCATGGGGTTATTACCATTTCTGTCGGTAGGCCCTGATCCGGCAATGATTAAAACCACAGGTCCATTTTTGAATTTCAAAGGAGTTGTTAGTGTTCCAAATAAATCTCCATTACTTGTAGTTAAAGTGATGGGAGACTGAGTGAAATTGCTGTCTAGGATATTTTGCGAAAAACATTGAAAGCTGATAATTAGTCCAATAGAAAGAAGGGTTTTTTTCATTAATTGATTTTGAAAAAGTTTAGAAAAGAAATAACCGGACAAATATAAATTATTATTCAGTTGGATTAAGATAATATACCACAATGAAATTCATTTCATACGAGCGTAAAATAAACAAAAGAAAATCAACAGCATTACTTCTGATTTTTTACATTCAATAAGGTTGAAATTCTCTTTGTACAATACTACGTTCATTTGAATTTTGAGTAAACGAATAAGATATGAATACCGATGAAATATTAGTTATTGATGTAGAAACGGCTTCGGAATTTTCTTCCTTTAATGAAATGGATGCAGATTGGAAAGAGCTTTGGTCAGAAAAAGTTTCCAAAATAAAAGAAGATGCAAATGCCAGTGAAATGTATCAGTTGCGTTCCGGTGTGATGGCTGAATTTTCTAAAGTAATATGTATAAGCATTGGTCATTTTGTTGGGTCATCCAAGTTGAAATTTAAAATTGAGTCATTTTATGGTTACGATGAACGAAAGCTTCTTGAGAAATTTATTTCGTTCCTGCATGAAATCAGTAAAATTAAATCCAAATGGTTCTTTGCGGGCCACAACATTAAAGAGTTTGATATTCCATTTCTTTGCAGAAGAATATTGAAGAATGATATGAGTATACCTGATTGCCTTAATTTTCAAAATAAAAAGCCGTGGGAGTCAATGGTGTTGGATACTTTTCAATTTTGGCGTTTTGGTGATTATAAAAATTTCACTTCATTGAAATTATTGGCAAGAACATTGAATTTACCCTCGCCAAAGAATGATATAGATGGGGGTATGGTTGGGGGATTGTATTGGGAAAAGAACCCCGCAAAAAGGCATTTCAATATGATTCGAATTGCAGATTATTGTTCAAAAGACGTTGAGATTACGATAAGAATAATTCTTAAATTGACCAATATAGAAATCAACACCTTCAGTGTGGAGAACGCATTATCAGATCTGATAGAATAATTAACCTTTTGATACTACTTCTGGGTTGAAAATTTCTTTCAATACACATGCCAGTCTGATACCACCAATTACAATTTGTTTTTTTATTACCTCGAAATTGTGGTCGATGTATTTTTTATCAAGGTAATTGTTCTCAAAACTATACACTTGATCCAGATAAGAGCGAGACTGATACATCCACTTTAACTCATTTATTTTTTTATATTCGTCAATATCCCTTTTCTGCATAGAATTGTAATAATTCATACAGGAATCAAGTGTTAATTTCTTGTAATCCAGAATCTGACCATCCCAGACACCGTGCAAATTTCCTGAAACATAAGGGGATGTCACCTGAATGGTATTACCTCCCTTGTCAATAGAATAACCGTTGTGTAAGGGCTGATGCAAATCCCCAATAAGATGAAAGATGATCTCAAGTCTGTTTTTAATTTCTTTTTTTGATAAGTCATTTGTTTTATATCCCCTGAGTTCAATAATGGCTGAATGTAACACAGAAAGAATGTTTCTTTCAGCTGATGCTGTATATTGCTCACCCTTGTCTATGTTGATGTAATGCCATGGACGCATAAAATTGTAATAACTGTTGCTTCTTTCATTATCCATCCAATTGGCGGCCTCTTCAATAGTCATGTTGCCAAGGTAGTATTTTACAATTTTTTTGGTAGAATCATCCAGCAGATTGAATGCGATTTCAGCAACCAAAGCATGGCCTGTAGCTCCCCAAGCAAGTGATTTTTGAATGGTTCCGAAAGTAAAAAGTATACAAAATAAAAAAGGGGCGATTTTTTGGGTCATTGGGTTAATATTTCATACGAAACTAATGATTTTCTTGCTATTACAATACATTCGCTAATATGCAATATGTTAAAAAACTTAGTTGTTAATTTTTTTTCTTAATCAAAGTTAAAAATCTTTACCTTGCAGATTCTTAACTCAATTTCAATCATGATTAACTTCTCAAAAAGACTGGCAGTTTTATTGTTAATTGCCGTTTTTTCTAAAAATTTATCAGCTCAAATTACTACTGAAAATAAAGCAACTTCTGATACTTCAATTCATGAGGATGGTAAAGAAAACATGTTGGACAATATTCCCATTGTTTCTTTGGATGAAAATGATGATCAAGATGGAAGTGCGCAAAATATTTCCGGATACCTGAATTTGGGCAGAAATCCATTTATCAATGCCGCCTCTTTTAATTTTAATGTAGTTAGATTTCGTATGAGAGGCTATGATGCGGATCAGTTTACTACTTATATGAATGGTGCTCCAATGGAGAATTTGGACAATGGTTTTACTCCATTTGGATTGTGGGGAGGGCTGAATGATGTACTTCGTAATAGACAAAATGCTTATGGTTTGCAATCCAACAGATTTAGTTTCGGTGCTCTAGGTGGTGCTACTTTGATTGATTCCAGAGCATTCAAACAGAGAAAGCAAACAAGCATGGTGTATTCTCTGTCTAACAGAAATTACGTTCATCGTTTTGGTTATACTCATTCTACCGGATTCAATGCTAAAGGTTGGGCATTCAGTTATTCAGGCTCTCGCAGATGGGCTGACGAAGGGTTTACTGATGGAACTTTTTATGATGGATGGTCAGGATATTTTGGAGTAGACAAAAAAATCAATGCCGATCACATTATTTCATTTGTAACATTTGCAACCCCTACCAGTAATGGACGCCAGGGTGCTTCTGTTCAAGAAATGTTAGATATTGCAGGTACCAATTTTTACAACCCATATTGGGGATATCAAAATGGAAAGAAAAGAAATTCAAGCGTAGCCAAAACTTTTCAACCGATTGGTATTTTATCGCATGAGTGGAAAGTAACACCTAAATCTACACTAACCACTGCAGTTTCTTTTATGAAAGGTAATAGGAGTCTTACTGGTTTGGATTGGTACAATGCAGCAGATCCAAGACCAGATTACTATCGTTATTTACCAAGCTATCAGGAAGATCCTATTCTAAAGCAAAGACTTTATGATGAAATGACAAACAATATCAACAAGCGTCAAATCAATTGGGATGCTTTGTACAATGCTAATTACGGAAGTTATGCTACTATAAATGATGTAAATGGAATAGCAGGAAATAGTGTATCGGGAAAAAGAGCATTGTACATACTTGAGGAAAGAGTGACTTCTACAACTAAAATAAATGCAAATACTACTTTTACAACTTCCATCAATAAACACATAGATTTTACAGGTGGATTCAGTTTTGAAAGTCAGAAAAACAACTATTACAAGAAAGTTAATGATTTGTTGGGCGCCGATTTTTACGTGGATCTAAACAGATTTGCAGAAAGAGCTTTTCCATCAAGCAACACTGCATTACAAAATGACGTCAATAATCCCAATCGCCTACTTTACAAGGGTGACAAGTTTGGTTTCAACTATGATATAAATATCAGAAGAGCATCTGCATGGGCTCAAACGAATGTTAAATTGAAGAATCTTGATTTCTTCGTAGGTGCTGAACATTCTTTTACAGATTTTTGGAGAGTTGGAAATGTAAAGTCAGGATTATTTTTGGATAACTCTTATGGAAAATCAGCAGAAAATAAATTTTATAATTATGCTGCAAAAGCAGGCGCAAGCTATAAGGTTGCTAAAATGAATTATGTTTATTTGAACAGCCGTTATGAAACAAGAGCGCCGTTTTTTGATAACGCTTATTTATCTCCAAGAACAAGGGATTTTATTCAGGAAGGATTGAAAAATGAGCGTATATATTCTGCAGAAGCAGGCTATGCATTGATAGCGCCAACAGTAAAATTCAGGACCACAGCTTATTATACCAGTTTTAAAAATCAAGCCAATGTCATGATTTTTTACCATGACCAATTGGCAACTTTTGTAAATTATGCTTTGAATAATATTGGGAAGGAGCACATGGGAATTGAAATGGGAACAGAAGTTATTGTTTACAAAGGAGTAACAATGAATGGAGCTGCTGCAATTGGAAAATATAGATACAACACAAGACAGATGGCTACAATCACTTCAGACAACAATTCTGAGACTTTGGCAAAAGACCAAGTTGTATACTCCAAAAATTATTATGTAGCAACTCCTCAGCAGGCTTACAACATTGGATTGAATTATCGTTCACCTAAATATTGGTATGTAAATCTTAACTTCAATTTCTTTGATGACATGTGGCTGGATTTTAATCCATTGCGCAGAACAAGTGCTGCAGTAGATGGAGTTGACCCTACTACAAAACTCTGGAGTGATATTATTGACCAAACAAAATTAAAACAACAACATACCCTGGATTTATTTGCTGGCTACTCTTGGTTAATGAATAAAAGATTCAATACACTTGGCAAAAGAACATTTTTAGTACTGAACGTTGGCGTAAGTAATTTACTTAACAATACTAATATTGTTTCCGGTGGCTTTGAGCAATTAAGATTTGACTTTGAAGAAAAGAACATCAATAAATTTCCATCTAAGAAGTTCTATGCTTATGGTACCAACTTTTCAACAAGCCTAACATTGAGATTTTAAATATAATATACAGCCCATGGTTTTAACCATGGAATAAAAATTAAAAAACAAAAAATAAAAAAATACAACAATGAATAAGATTCAACAATTGCTATCTGCATTAATCATTTTCGTGATGGTGTCTGCTGCAACTTCCTGTAAGAAAACTTTTGATGCGCCTCCAGGGCCAAGTGACAACGTAAACGTTGTTGCAAACACAAGTATACAGGGGCTTAAAACGTATCACACCGTTACGCAACAGATAGATGTAATCACTCAAGATGTTATCATCTCTGGTATTGTGGTAGCCAATGATGAAAGTGGTAATTTTTACAAGCAATTGTTTATTCAGGATACCACAGGAGCTATGCAAATTATGTTGGACGCAAGTAGTTTATATACTTCTTATCCTGTAGGAAGGAGGGTGTATATCAAGTGTAAGGGATTGGCTTTATCTGACTACTATGGCAACATGCAATTGGGTATCAAAGCTATAGTAGGAGGGGTTGCTAGTGTACAAGCGATACCTGCAGGTTTAATTAGTCAATATGTGGTTGGTGGTTCATTAAATAATCCCGTTGAGCCTATCCCGGTGAGTATTAACGATTTAGGAACTGCTTTAAATGACAGATATATCAATGCGCTAGTGAAACTGACCGGATATGAATTCGTGTCTGCGGATACTTCCAAAACGTATTCTGACACTTCAACCTATAAGAGCACTCAAAATAGATTGATTTCTACTGGTTGTGGTAGTTCTGTTAAACCCACAGTTCGTACAAGTGCATATGCAAATTTTGCCGCACAACCTTTGCCAAAAGGAAACGGAGATATCACAGCTATATATACAATTTACAAATCCAATACTGCAACAAAACAATTGATAATCAGAGATCCTTCTGACGTTCAGTTTAACGGCCCTCGTTGCGGCGGTGGCGGCGGAACAGGTGGTACAGACCCACACATAACCATCGCTGCACTTCGTGCGATGTTTACTGGCTCTAATATAAAACTTACTACACCTGCTTCAATTGGTGGTATTGTAACTTCCGATATTGCTCAAAAAAATATTTCTACAGGGGCAGTTGTAATTCAAGATGAAACAGCTGCTATCACTGTTTATTTTGGAGGAGCATTGCCTTACAGTATTGGCGATTCAATTTCCTTTAACATTACGGGCGACTCATTACTGAATTACAGGGGTTCTTTGGAGTTAAAAACTCCTGCAGGAACTACATATCCATCAGCTATTGTAGTTGGTAGAGTAGTTACACCAAAAGTTAAAACCATCGCTGAGTTAAATGCTTCTTTGGATGCCCCGCTTGGCTCTCCTTTGAACTTTGAACTTAGTTTGGTGAAAGTTATAGGCGCAAGTGCTTCCGGAGGTACGACTTTCGCCGGCAACAAAACCTTGACAGACGCAACAGGTACAATAACATTGTATACGGCAAATGCCGCATTATTCAGCGGTAATGCATTGCCAACAGGACCCCAAAACTGGACTGGTCAAATCAAATGGTATGGAACTACTACTAAAGAAATTTTAATCAGAAATGCAGGAGATGTTCAATAAAAAAATAATGATAAAATAGCTTAATGATATCTGAGGCTGCTATAAATTGCAGCCTCATTATTTATTTAATAATTAATGATTGAATACAATAAGCTTGGTTTGAATTGTTTTTTTTACGTAACAATCAAGTGAAAAACACAGATCATTGAATAATAAATATAGATTTACTTTACTAATAAATAACAAATTGCATTATGAATCAATTTTTACAAAGAAAAGAAACAGGTTTTAAAGTTGCTGACTTCTATAAAACCAAGAAAACATTCACACTTGGTTTAACAATGTTGTTTTTGTCATTTGTATTATCAATTATCAGTTTTGGCCAGACTCCTGTATCAATGTCATCACAGGGGGGATTAACATACACTGAAAATTTTGCAGATGTTGCCAACTGGACAAATAATTTTGCTGCAGGCATTGGAGCGAGTGCGTGGGGGTCGGTAGATACTGCATCTGCTGGGACAATTGGAGATGGAAAAAAAATCACTAAATCTACCTCTACATTCAGTACAGGTTTTTCTGGAGGTGTACAAAAAGGTTCCAGCAACATTGCAATGCTTTCTACATCAACAGCAAATTCTTGTGCTATTGATTTTTACGTAAGTTTCAGCGGAGTAAATGCAGGTGTAGTCAGTTTTGACTTGGCTCAAGTTAGTAACAGCACTGGTGATAGAGATTCTAAATTGAAATTATTTTATACAACTGATGGTGTTTTATTTACTGAAATTACCGGCACCAATTTACCTTTCACAGCCAGAAATAATGTGGCTTCTTCAGCATCAATATCAGTTTCCTTACCAAGTGTATTGAATAATGCATCTAATGTTCGTTTAAGACTATATGAGTATAGTACTTCAACAGGTACAACTCCTACAGGCAGTCAGCCTAAAATCTCAATTGATAATTTTACAGTAACTGCTACTTCAAATAGCAGCCCGGCATTATCATTTTCTGCATTGTCTTCATTTGGATCAGTTTGTGTTAATACAACAGCAGGTCCGAATAAATTTACTCTTTCAGGTAGTAATCTTACTGCTGGTAACATTAAAGTTGGTCCGTTGTCAGGATATACATTTTCAAGAACATCTGCAGGAACATACACTGATTCATTGTTGATTTCTCAGGCAGGTGGAACATTATCTGATTCTGTATTTGTAAAATTCAATCCAACTGCAGTTCAATCCTATAACGGCAATATATCCATAAGCGGCGGAAGTGCTACTGCAATAAATGTCGCAGCTGTAGGATCGGGAGTTAGCGCAACATCAGTAACAACAGGTAGCGCATCAAGTATTACTACTACTGGAGTTACATTGAATGGCACTTTAACCCAGGGATGTTCAGTTGTTACTGCATACGGAATGGAGTATAGTACTACGAATAATTTTACACCGGGAACGGGAACAGCAGTTGCTTCAACGAATCTTTTAGGATCAACGTATTCTCTAGTTTTAAATGGATTAACTGCCTCTACTACTTATTATTATGTTGCCTATATAACAACTGGAAGTGGTACATTATATGGAACTCAATCTTCATTTACAACAAATACACCTTCTGCAGGCAATGCATCAATAGTAATTAGTCAATTATATGGAGCAGGTGGAAATCCAGGTGCTTTGTATAATGCAGATTATGTAGAATTGCATAATACTTCAAATACTACTCAAACAATTTCCAATTATTCAATTCAATATGCTTCAGCTACAGCAACCGGAACATGGTCAGGCAGATCTAAATTACCGACCTTGTCAATACCTGCTGGAGGATATTATTTAATTCAAATGAGTACTGTTGGAGCAGTAGGTGTTGCATTGCCTACACCTGATTATGTAGCTTCTCCAACTATATCAATGAGTCAAACAAATGGAAGAGTTGCTTTAGTTAGCGATACTGTTGCATTATCTGCTTGTCCTACAACTTCCAATATTGTTGATTTAGTTGGTTATGGTACTTCTGTTTGTTCTGAAACTGCTGCTGTTCCTGCTTTGGATACTATTCATGCAGGATTTAGAAATAACAAGGGCTGTGATGATACGAACAATAATCTGGCTGATTTTACAATAAACACTCCTTTACCAAGAAACAGTGCTTCATCTGTGTTTATTTGTGGAACATTGCCAACTACACCTACGTTAACTGCCAATACATTGACTTCTTTTGGTGGGGTTTGTATCAATACTACAGCAGGTCCAAATTCATTCACTTTGAACGGTACAAATCTTGTATCGGGTGATTTAACAGTTGCTGCATTAACAGGATTTAGTTATTCATTAACTTCGGGAGGAGCCTATACTTCTACATTAACTATACCGCAATCAGGCGGAACTTTGGTCGCAACTACTATTTATGTAAAGTTTAATCCAACTGCAGTTCAATCCTATAATGGCAATATTTCAATTTCTGGCGGAGGTGCAACTGCAATTACAGTTGCGGCTGTAGGATCGGGAGTTAGCGCAACATCAGTAACAACAGGGAATGCAACAAGTATTACTACTACTGGAGTTACTTTGAATGGCACATTGACTCAGGGATGTTCAGTTGTTACTGCATACGGAATGGAGTATAGTACTACGAATAATTTTACACCGGGAACAGGAACAGCTGTAGCATCAACAAATCTTTCCGGTTCTTCATACACGGTGGCATTGACAGGGTTAACAGCGTCTACTACTTATTATTATGTAACTTATGTAACAACTGGAAGCGGCACTACATACGGAACGCAATCATCTTTTACAACAAGTACGCCTCAGGTTTCTGCAACGGGAGTAGTGATCAGTCAGATATATGGAGCGGGTTCAAATACTGGTGCTACTTATAATGCAGACTATGTTGAGTTGCATAACAATACTAATACAACGCAAGATATATCGGGACATAAAATATTGTATGGTTCAACATCAGGTTTATTAGGATCTACAAGTACAAACAGATTTACATTCCCTTCCAATACAACCATCCCTGCCGGAGGATACATATTAGTGGCTGCTGCTGCCGGGATTACTGGTGCAAATCTGCCTGTAACACCTGACTTTACATTTACATTAAACATGAGTGGGGTTAATGGTAAAGTTGCATTCGGAACATCTTCCATGGTGGATTCTACAACGTATGCTTTACAACCTGCTGGAGTTGTATTGGATTTTGTAGGATATGGCACTGCGAATGAGTCAGAGACAACTCCTGTTGCTGCATTGACAGCTACAACAGCTACTTTTAGAAATAATTACGGATGTGATGATACTAATAATAATTTAGCTGATTTAACTAACCAAACGCCGCTTCCAAGAAGCAGTGCAAGTCCTGTTCATATTTGCGGTGTTACGCCTGCTAATCCTGTATTAACATCAGGTACGTTAACTTCATTTGGAGCTGTGTGTGTTAATACTACAGTAGGCCCTAATAAGTTCACTATTTCAGGGACAAGTCTTACTGCTGGTAATATTAAAGTTGGTCCATTATCAGGATATACATTTTCAAGAACTTCTGCAGGAACTTACACAGATTCGTTATCGATTTCTCAAGCAGGAGGAACGTTTTCTGATTCTGTATTTGTAAAATTCAATCCCACATCAGTTCAATCATACAATGGAAATATTTCAGTTAGTGGAGGAGGTGCAACTGCAATAAATGTTGCAGCAGTAGGTTCGGGAGTTAGTTCAACTTCAGTAGCAACCGGTTTATCTTCAGCTATTACCACATCTGGCGCTACGTTAAGTGGCACATTGACTCAGGGATGTTCATTAGCTAATGCTTATGGAATTGTTTATAGTACAATAAATGGATTTACACCTTCAAGTGGTATTTTCACATCCTCAAATAATTTAGCTGGTACGTCCTATTCAATCAATGCTAGCGGATTAAATGCGTCAACTACCTATTATTACGTCGCGTATGCTATTTCAGGTGTTGATACATTATATGGAACTCAATCTTCATTTACAACAAATACACCTTCTGGAGGTAATGCATCAATAGTAATTAGTCAATTATATGGAGCAGGTGGAAATCCAGGTGCTTTGTATAATGCAGATTATGTAGAATTGCATAATACTTCAAATACTACTCAAACAATTTCCAATTATTCAATTCAATATGCTTCAGCAACAGCAACCGGAACATGGTCAGGCAGATCTAAATTACCGAACTTGTCAATACCTGCTGGAGGATATTATTTAATTCAAATGAGTGCTGTTGGAGCAGTAGGTGTTGCATTGCCTACACCTGATAATGTAGCTTCTCCTACTATATCGATGAGTCAAACAAACGGAAGAGTTGCTTTAGTTAGCGATACTGCTTCGTTATCAGCTTGCCCAACAACATCTGTCATTGTTGATTTAGTTGGATATGGTACTTCTGTTTGTTCTGAAACGTCTGCTGTTCCTGCTTTGGATACTATTCATGCAGGATTTAGAAATAACAAAGGCTGTGATGATACGAATAATAATCTGGCAGACTTTACTTTAAATACTCCTTTACCAAGAAACAGTGCTTCACCTGTGTTTATTTGTGGAACATTGCCAACTACACCTACGTTAACTGCCAATACATTGACTTCTTTTGGTGGGGTTTGTATCAACACTACAGCAGGTCCAAATTCATTCACATTGAACGGGACAAATCTTGTATCGGGTGATTTAACAGTTGCTGCATTAACAGGATTTAGTTATTCATTAACTTCGGGAGGAACCTATACTTCTACATTAACTATTCCGCAATCAGGCGGAACTTTGGTCGCAACTACTATTTATGTAAAGTTTAATCCAACAGCAGTTCAATCCTATAATGGCAATATTTCAATTTCTGGCGGAGATGCAAATACGATAAATGTTGCGGTAGTTGGTTCTGGTGTTAGTATTGCAAGTGTTAGCTCAGGAACAGCAACAGCGATTACAACTACAGGTGCTACTGTTGCAGGTTCACTTACTCAGGGTTGCACTGCAATTAGTTCTTATGGAGTTGTTTACAGTACTTCAAATGGATTCACTCCTGCAAGTGGTTCATTCGTTGCATCCACAAATTTATCTGGTTCATCTTATTCCGCAATATTGAGTGGATTAACATCAGCTACAACTTATTATTATGTAACCTATGCAATTTCAGGTTCTGATACTATTTATGGATCGCAATTATCGTTCACAACTAATACACCTTCAACTGGTGGCGGTACAGGTGTAAAGATCAGTCAAATTTATGGAGGTGGCGGTTCTGCAACAGGAACATTCAATGCAGATTATGTGGAACTTCATAACAATGGTTCAACAGCAATGGATATTTCCGGATATAAAATCATGTATGGGTCAGCTGCGGGAAATCTAGCAACTACCAATACAAATGCATTTACATTCCCTGCCGGTGTTACTATTCCTGCCGGAGCATATATTTTGGTTGCAACAACAGCCGGAACTGGATTGGCAAGTTTACCCGTAACTCCTGATTATACATTTACTTTAAACATGAGTGGTACAAATGGTAAAATTGCATTTGGTACTGCAGACATGACAAGCAACACAACGTATGCTCTTCAACCTGCCGGTGCAGTGCTTGATTTTGTAGGGTATGGTACAGCAAGTGAATCTGAAACTGCTGCAACTCCTGCATTAAATTCTACTAGTGCAGACTTCCGTAATAATGGCGGTTGCGATGATACCAATAACAACTTGGCTGATTTTACAGTGGCTACCCCATTGCCAAGAAATAGCGCTAGCCCTATCAATCTTTGTAATGCCGTACCAAGTGGACCTACTTTATTTGGAGGCACAATAACAAGTTTTGGTGATGTGGCTGTCGGAACAAATTCAAATTCGCAATCATTCAGTCTGTCAGGATTGAATCTTACAGGGGCACCGGGAGTTATTACTGTAACTGCTCCAAATTATTTTATGGTTTCAACTGATAATGTTAATTGGAGTTCATCATTGGCAGTTAACTATACGGATTCTACTCTTGCTAGCACAACAATCTATGTGATGTTTGCACCTCAATCTATTGGCACTCAAACAGGCAATATCAATATATCTGGCGGAGGGGCTGCTTCTATCAATGTTGCTGTAGCAGGAAACGGGGTTACTACATCAGTTATCTCAGTTTCATCTATAGCCGGCTTTGGAGAAGTTTGTATCAATAGTATCGCTGGTCCTAATTCTTTTGACATATCTGGTGCTAATTTCACAACTGATAATTTAGTAGTTGGTCCGTTAGCAGGCTATACGTTCTCAAATTCTTTCTCAGGGCCTTA
>CAMCAY010000042.1 GCA_945872815.1 Chitinophaga pinensis | reverse complement strand
ATAAAATCCGAACCTAACAACCCGCCTTGATTTATGAGAGGATTGAACAATGTCACATTTACAATCTTCCATTGATTATCTCCACTTCCTGAAACATTCACAGCAGTTTTTAACCCTGAAGAATCGTAATATTTAAATGCCCAAGTTGAATTTGGTGTTTTATCCAGCCATGTAATTTTAATACTTATACTATAAGGTGCTGCAAGAGCAAATACATTTTGATGAAACTTAAAATAGAAGTTATTTTTATTACTGCTTTTTTGAAATGATCGGGCAAATCGGTCATATTTAGATGAACTTGAATTGATAACACCACGGACTCTGAAAAGCCCTATGGAAGTGGAATCCGGATTGATTTGAGATATCCATCTTTCATAATTACCTTCCTCTATAGCCCAACCTGCATCATTGAATCCAGTTTGACTAGATCTTTGATACACTTGTCCTTTTGTTGCCGCATATACATCATCCATCATAGCACCTCTTGTCGAATAAGCATTACAAATAGCAAGATATCGTGACTGATTGGATTGCCGTGCATTTCCATATACTGCAACTGGAAATTTATTTGTGTTTGCAGAATTCAGTCCCTCGTGAAAAATACAGAAGGCTGCGTTTGATGTAGATGGATATATTTGGCCTGAGTATTTATTAAACATCCTAAAAATTGAATGTAACTCCGGTCTTGTTTGTGCTTCGTTTAAAGCACTTTGTGTAACTAGCCATGCGCAAAGTCCAGTGTTAAGACCACTAATCGCTCCCCAATAAAAACTTAAGGGCACGTTGATTTGATACAAAGGAGCGGTCCATGTTTGGTCTTGTTCTGCAGCAGAAAACAGTTTTAACCCTTGTGGATTGAGAAGAAAGGGGGTCCAGGTGTTTTTATAAGTTAGTTCGTCAGAAAGATGATGCCCTCTTCCATAAGCACCCCCTTTAGTACCAAAGCCGTAAGAAATATTCGATAAAACCCATTGCCATTCAGTCGGTTGATCAACAGGGTCAATATTATTAAATAGAAGCCCAATTAAAGTATTACTATCACCAGAGTTTAATGTCAACCTGTATTTTTCAAATGCTTCTAAACGAAAAGTTCTCCATGAAACATCTGATATATTATATGAATTTAGATTTGGATTGCCTTTATATGCTACTTCATCTCCCGTGCAACCAGTCTTAACCTGAACATAAGCAATATGGTTAAATAAATTTCGAGGCATTGTTCTCAAATAATTTCCAAAGCTATTGATGAGATTGTGATAATATCTTTTATAATCATCATCTAGATAATAGGGATACTTGTTCCATCCTGGATGTGCAGTGTCATCTGTAATTACAGCCGGAACTCCGTTACTATATATCCAATCCGGGGCATCAGGGCCAACCCCAACACTTATATTAACCATTTGATTTTGATTAAAAGCGGTTTGTAAGATAGTTTGAATTGCAGACCAGTTATAATTACTTGAATCTGTCGTTTGAACATCTTTCCAAAAGACATCAGCACTAATACCTCTTAAATAATTATATGCAGTATCTACTGAAATATTAAATGCATTTGACCTATCCCAAACGCCGTAGGAATTTATTGGCAAAATTGAATGTTGAGCAAATGCGGGATTTGCAATTACTGCGAATACAAATACTAGTAAAAATATTTTTCGGATTTTTTTTTTCAGTTTAATCATTATAATTTAAGAAATGCAATAGTGGTAAAAACAAAAAAATGATTTGAGAAAATTAATAATACAACAAATATCAACAATTTTCACTACACAATGCTGTAAGTTCTTATCAAATGTCAATAATGCATCAAAATTATTCTCGAGAAGCAGCTTTAGTAATTCACCATTTTAATTCCATTCCATGATTTTTCACGAACAGTGAAAACTTCATGTGCATGAAAATCCTGTTTGAGTCTTTAGGGATACTTACAATTTTCATCAAGCAACAGCCGCATATAATTGGTCTAAATTTTTTGAATTGAGCAATTTATTAGCATAATCCAATAAGGCAATAGCTTGTTCTTTAGATACTGAAGGGAAGTCTTCTAAAAAGGCATCAATAGTAATACCTGCCTCAAGATGATCAAATAATGTCTCAACTGGAACTCTTGTTCCTTTAAATACAGTTTGACCACCTAAAACTTCATTATCAATATATATGATTTCCTTCATATTTATATTACTAAATTAATAAAATATATTGATAATAGTAAGTAAACTATCAGTTGAAAAATTAATTATAATCATAAAATAACAAAAGCCGACTTTGATTAAGTCAGCTTTTGTCTGTTATCAATCGGTAAATCCTAATTAAAATGAAATTCCTCACATTTGTTTCCAGGGCATAAATTAACAATGATTGGAAGTTTAAGGAAATTTTTCTTTTTAGTGAGCCATACATTGGGTCTGTTAAATATTGATGATTTAACCGCTATAAGATTATTTTTCATCATGAATAAATAAATGGTATGCTCTTCGCTGGAAGGACTAATAACATTAAAAACATAAATGTTGTTTTGTTTGGTTATTTCTTTTATCGCATAAGGTACTAATCCCTCATTGAAGTCATTTAGAACAATGGTACTATCGGTTATTTTAATGTACACATTGTAATAAGGTTCGGAGGGATAATAAGCATACACCTTGTCTTTATATGTGCAGGTACTTATCCAATCTCCCAAAAATTTCGTTATTATTTTTTTGTCTATACTGAATTTCGAATCGCTATTAAAAACTGATTTTTCATTGATTGTGAAATTATCAGACATTAGAGATTCAAAAACTTTTTGGTGGTAAGATGAATGAGGTGCATCTATGAAAACTAACTGATAACTATTGTCGCTATTTTGATGATAAAGGAGCGTGTCTTTGATAGATTGGGAAAAAAGTTGATTTATTGAAAATAACATCAGTAACAGAAAAAAGTACTTTTTAAGCATATTCTATTTTTTAAATTTAATTAGTTGAAGTTATTATTTTTTTTGGGGTTAGTTTAAATTTAAATAAATCAATAAAATACTTGGCCAGATAATACAATGCTATTTATATACATCCCCTCCTAATCTTGTAGCAAACATTTAAACCTTTAACCACAGCAACTATTAAAAGCAAAATCCACGGTTTAACCGTGGATTTTGAATGTCGGGACGACTGGATTTGAACCAGCGACCACACGCCCCCCAGACGTGTGCGCTACCGGGCTGCGCTACGTCCCGAATTTTGGATTGCAAATGTAAAAAAAATCATTCAATAACAAGCGTTTTAAAATTTCCTTTATCAAGAATATCTATCATTCTCCTTTTTTAGTGTCGCTTTATTATTAAGTATAATTTCAAGTAGTAAATGATATTGAATATTCTTAAATCAAATTTCTGCTATGAATACAATAATGATTATTGATACTGATAAAACAAATATAAAATATCTCACTGAATTGTTTAAACTTGAAGGGTATAAAACAATTGAATTTTCAAATATTGAGGACGCGTTTAAAAAGCTTTCTGAAAAAAAAATAAGTCTGTTGATTTGTGATATTGACTTACCAGAATTGGAGGGTGTGAAATTCATTGAAAAAGTAAAATTGATAAATTCTTTGTTGCCGATTATTATAATTAGCAATCAAAAAAATATTGAAACAGCAGCAGATGTCATTAAAAAAGGAGCAGTTGATTATTTTTCAAAACCGGCAGATGTAAATAGATTACTTGTTTCTGTTAGAAATGCTATGAAATCAAATCATATTGAAAACGGAAACTCAAAACACCGGTTCAAAGCAGTTAATATGCAACACATAGTTGGAATTAGCGATTCAATAAAAAGAATCAATGAAATGATTGAAATAGTTGCACCCACGGATGCGAGAGTGCTTATTACAGGAAAGAATGGCGTTGGAAAAGAATTAATTGCAAAATGGATTCATGAAAAAAGTTACAGAAATGAAGGTCCCATGGTGGAAGTCAATTGTGCAGCTATTCCCAACGAGTTGATTGAAAGTGAATTGTTCGGTCATGAAAAGGGGGCATTTACCTCTGCATTGAAACAACATAGCGGAAAATTTGAACAAGCAAATGGCGGAACATTGTTTTTAGATGAAATAGGTGATATGAGTTTAAGTGCACAGGCAAAAGTGTTAAGAGTGTTGCAAGAAAAGATAATAACCAGAGTGGGTGCAGATCGCTCCATTCCTGTAGATGTAAGAGTAATAACTGCTACCAATAAAGATTTAATCAAAGAATGCAGAATGAATAATTTCAGATTGGATTTATATCATAGAATTGCAGTAATCATCATCAATGTTCCATCGCTAAATGAGAGAGCAGAAGATATTCCAGTATTAATAGATTATTTTTTAGAACAGTTGTCTCAAGAATATGGCTGGCCTGTAAAATCAATTGAACCCCAGGCAGTATTTGCACTTCAACAACATTACTGGTCTGGCAATATACGTGAGTTGAAAAATGTAGTGGAAAGACTTGTAATTCTTTCGGGTGAAATCATCACATTAACCGATGTTGTAAATTTTGTTTCGCCTGAATTTAATCTAGATAGGGTATATCGGTAAATAGCTATTCAATTATGTTAAAAAAACGTTTTGATAAAAAGAAATTCAATTATCTTATCAATTTTTAAATTATCACCCTTACTTTTGGAAACTTAATTTTAAATTATTCTAATATGGGATGGATACTATTTATTGTCTGTGCATTGTTATGGCATGTTGGATTATTTGGTATGTTTAAGAAAGCCGGAATCGAAGGTTGGAAGGCATTTATCCCATTTTATAATACTTGGTGTTTGGTTCAAAAAATGGGATTGAGCAAACTTTGGTTTTTTGTTCAGCTGATTCCAATAGCAGGACAATTCGTAACTATTTGGATAACTATAAAATTTGTAGAGCATTTTGGAAGATTCGGGTTTATTCAACATGCGGCGACTGTTTTGTTTCCGTTCATTTACTTCCCTTATTTGGGATTTACTGCTAATGAAAAATATGCAGGAAAAATTGTAGTGGATAATTATAAAAAAACAGCTTTGCGTGAGTGGGTAGATGCAGCTTTTTTTGCCATTGTTGCGGCGAGTATTATCCGGACATTTATATTTGAAGCTTACACAATTCCAACGCCATCTATGGAAAAAACCTTGTTGGTGAATGATTTTCTTTTCGTCAGTAAATTCAGTTACGGGCCAAGAGTTCCCAATACGCCGATATCTATGCCGTTTGTTCATCACACTATGCCTATTACTAATTCTAAATCTTATGTAGAGTGGATAAAGCTACCTTATAAAAGATGGTTCCCAAGTCCGGTGAAAAGAAATGATGTAGTAGTATTTAATTTCCCAGTAAATGATACGGTTATCAATGATGAAGAACGTTTCGGAAGTAGAATTACTTATTACGAGGCTGTAAGGCAATTAGGCAGAGAGATGGTATGGCAGAATTTCGGAGATATCATAATCACTAGACCCGTTGATAAGAGGGAAAACTTTATTAAAAGATGTGTAGCGGTTGGTGGAGATGTATTGAAAATTGAAAATGGTAAGGTATTTATCAATGATAAACCACAGGATTTTTTTGCAGCATCAGAAAGATATTACAAGCTTGAAACCCCTCCCAATGTAGTTCCCGATCAGGAATTATTAAAAGGATTGGGAATTAATATTCACGGGGGAGAAGAAATAGGAGATATCAGAGAAACAGAAGCTCCGAATGTGGTTATGGTTAATATTACAAATGAGGAAGCCGCTTCGTTGAAATTACCTCAGGGCTATAAACTCACAGACACAATCATGGATCCCGAAAATCAATTATTCCCTTACTATAACGCCGAATCAAAATGGTCAGTAGATAATTATGGACCTATGTTGATTCCAGGGAAAGGAACAACTATTGAATTAACTGCGGATAACCTTGTTCGTTACCAACGTTGTATTGAAGTTTATGAAGGTAATCAATTTGAAAACAGAAATGGTCAGTTTTTTATAAATGGGAAGCCTGCAACAAGCTATACTTTCAAAATGAATTATTTTTGGATGATGGGTGACAATCGCCACAATTCATTAGACAGCCGCTACTGGGGATTTGTTCCAGAAGATCATATTGTAGGCAAGGCATCTATGATTTGGTTCAGTTGGGAAGGCGGACCTAGATGGAAAAGGTTGTTTAATTTTATCAGATAATAATGAGTTTTTAAATTAAAATATGTAACTTAACATTATCCTCTTGTTTAACACAGGAGGATTTTTTATCTAAAATAATGAATATGACTACATCTACAGTAACATTTGATTTTGAGGTGTTTGATTCAATCGATCAGCTATCGTCAGATGACAAGGCTTTATTAGAGTCTGCAAGAACTGTTACCCAAAAAGCTTACGCCCCTTATAGTGAGTTTTTAGTAGGGGCAGTTGCAAAATTAGTTGATGGAAAAATTTTAAAAGGAACAAACCAGGAAAATGCATCTTATCCTGTAGGAATATGTGCGGAAAGGGCATTGTTAGCTTCTACAGCCATGCTTGATTCAAATATTGCTATCCAAACTATGGCTATTGCCTATCATAATTTGAATGGAGACAGTGATAAGCCAGTTTCTCCTTGTGGCATGTGTCGCCAAAGTTTGCATGAATATGAAGAAAGAACCAAACAACCCATCAGACTGATACTTAGTGGAATGAGCGGAAAGGTATATATTATCGAAAGAGCAGGCTTGTTGCTTCCGCTTTCATTCGGAAGCAACAATTTGATAAAGTAAAAATATTCTTTATTCTTAAAAGTTGATTTTATAAACGATTCGATTGTTATCGTTTTTATTCCACTTTGGGCCATTTTTAATAAGCTTAATCCCTGCATTATTGCAAGCTTCTTCAATTGAACGTTCTACTTTAAAATCTACTGGGGCTCCATTATCGTTTACGTTGAAACTCAATATCAAAAGACCTTTACAGGGATTCTTCATAGAATCTGTTACAATTTTTTTATTTTCCCGAATATATTTATTAAAGGAGTTCCATCCTTCAACAGGAGAGGAGGATAAATTATTATTAGCATCATCATTCTTTATTTCTGATTTGGATGCTGTGGCAGAAACCGCCCGATAGTATTCAGGTGCATTGCTTGTTTTTACAGATTTAATTGAACTGACTTCGGTCTCTTTAAATTTATCCTTATCCGATGAAGTAGCTATGATTTTTGGTGCTGCAGAGATTGGTATTTTTTTATCAGCGATTGTTTGATTGTTGTATTCTTGGATTGAATTGTCAACTGGTAATGGTGGTTCATTGATGTTTGTTGATGCGACAACGGATTGAAGCGAAGACTCAGCATCCGAAGCTGTTTTCTTCTCATCAACTGGAATAGTTATTGGTACAGTTAATTTTACTTTTGCTTTGATTTCGTTTTGCTTTGTTTTAATTTCTTTTTTTGGAGTTATATTGTTTAAATTATTTGTTGCTTGATCGGATTTGTTATCAATGTTTTCAACCTTTGCGATAATAGGGGTTACTTCTGATTTGTTTGAAATATTAAAATATCCGACGAATAAAATGATTATTAATGATGCCGCAATTCCTATGGAGAAATAAATTTTTCTAATGGAAGCATTCGATTTGAAGGTTGCTTTTGATTTAGCATCAATGTTGTTTTTTATTTCAGGTAGATTCTTCTCAGCATTATTAGAGTAAATGTAACCGTCCAAAGCATCAGAAAGGAAATTATCTTCGAGCGCTGATTCTTCCATTTCATGCATTTCAGTGTCAGACATTTTTCCGGAATGATATTGGATAAAGTCCTTAGCTGAAAAATTATTTTTGTTCAATAGATTCATTGGTTTTTCAATTTTCTATACTGTTTTATCCATACAAATTTTTAAGTTCCTCCTCCCATTTTGTATATAACTTTTTATTTTATTTATATCCATATTTGAGGTGGAAGCAATTTCTTTGTAACATTTTTTTTCGAGATAAAAAAGAGTGATGGCTTGTCTTTGTTCTTCCGTCAATTGTTCAATGCATTTGTGAAGACTATTAAGCTGAGATTCTTTATTCATAACTTCTTCCAGATGCAAATTGTCTGATATTTGCATATTTTCTGTGTCAGGATACAGAGAAATTATTTTTTTCTTTCTCAGAATCATCAGACAGTGGTTTTTGGAAAGTTGATACAACCAACCTTTAAAATAATCCACCTGATGTTTTTTGAGTTTGACAATAAGGTCTTCATAAATGTTTATTACGGCATCTTTTGCATCTTCTTCATTCTTCAGATACTTTAAACAAACACCGTAAACAAGTTCCATGTAACGCTGGTATAACGCAGCTAGTACACTCAGGTTCCCGATAGATTGAAATTGTAGGATGAGTTCTTCGTCAGGCTTGTTGGACTCGATATTTTTAATGAAGGTCAATGTTTATGATATAATTGATATGGGATCATGATTATTGTGATTAAAATTACTTTAAAAGAATAGTTTAGTTATGAATTTTGTTGAAAATCAGTGAGAAATACCAAGAATTTTCGAAAAAGAGGCAATTTTTTTTGTTACTAAAATACCGAAGCCTTACTTTTGCCGCGGAGAGATGGCAGAGCGGTCGAATGCGGCGGTCTTGAAAACCGTTGACTGTTACAGGTCCGGGGGTTCGAATCCCTCTCTCTCCGCTCAATAATTAAAAAACCTGCGATTTGTCGCAGGTTTTTTAATTATAACCAGTTATGTTTCTGGTGTGAGTATTGGATGAAATACATACAACCGACGAATTTGGGTACATTATTTATGTGTAACATCCTCCAATCTTGTATCAGTACATTAGTGATTATTCTTTTCTATCAGATAGGATAATATATTTTTAAAATCCTCACATCATTGAAAAAAATTCCAAAAGGCCAAAAAAAATGCGCTAATGGAAATTGCTCTTAAAATAATATTGTTGGTCTTCCAAAAAATGATGCCCGATATTGAAAAAAAAACTACGCTAATAATCGCTGTAGGTTCTGGATTTCTACTATAAAATAATCTGATGAATGCTGGAAATCTGTCCAAATAGTTTAAGATAAATTGAGGACGGTTTTGTAAGGCTGTTTGTTTATGCTCGTTCCAATATATAATCCAATCAATGATTCTGGCTAGTCCGATTAAATATAAAATACATCCAACAATCATTTTGTATTTCATTGAATTTATAGGAACACTCATTAGCGTAATTTTAAAATGAGGAATAGAAATGGTTATTTAAAATATTCATCAATAACGATTTTATTTTGTTTCATCATTATCTCAAATGCGTTTGGTTTTCTCATTAATTCGCCCATATTTTTTGGGATGATTTGCCAGCGAAGACCAAATTTATCTACACACCAACCACACTTGGATTCCTTTCCGTCTTTTGTAAAATAATTCCAGAATTCGTCTATATCAGACTGATTTTCACAATGGATAATAATTGCAAAACTATCATTGAATTTATGGTGTTCAATAGAGGTAGTCATTATCAAATATTCTTGACCATACAATTTAATATTGCACATTTCTGAATATCCCCCAGGCGTATCGCCTAAAGGGATAGTGTTTGCAGATTCGAAATTGTTTTTAAATATTTCACTATAGTATGCAACTACATGATTTATTTTTCCGTCTTGCGAATGAAACCAAAGTGCAGGGGTTATTGTATTTGTTGACATTTATTATTATTGTTGTTTTAATTAATCGTTTAAACCTTTGCCCTTTAGGATTTGGGGAATTAGTTTTTTAATTCTGTTTTCTCGGGTATTCGTTTGTTTAGCCGATGAAAAGAATATTAAATAAGCTCTTTGTCTACCTGCTGTTAGGGATTCAAACATTTTTTTCAATTCAGGCATTGTATTTAGTATAGTTTTAAATTCTGCCGGAATAATATATTCTTCGGTTTTTTTTAATTCAATTTTTAATCCGGCATTTTCTATTTGAATAGCTTCCTTGATATAAGCGATGATATTTTTTTCTTGTTGTATAATTTCCTCGAGATTTATGAAGCGAATTTGTCTGGCTGATTGAACATTGGCAGTTTGCTGAATGAGTAATTTGTATTTGTCTTTCATCAAAGCTCCTTTATGAAAAAGTATGGCACAATAATCTTTAAATCCATGAATCAGGGCTACATTCTTTTGATTAAAGGTATAGCAAGGGCATCCCCATTTGAGTTCTTCAATTAATTTACTTTTTAAAAAAATATTTCTTAAAGCAATGTACTCTTCTTGCCATTTCGTTTTTCTGCTAAAGAAAAAAGATACTTCAGGATTCATGATTAATCTTTGATTCCTTTAAATAGACCAGTCTTTATCTGTTTAAGCAATAAAAATATCTATTAATTATTAAAAATCTAAATCAAATTTGAAAATTAGATAACACTGATTAGTGTAAATATTTGTTAAGCGTAATTGAATGACTATCGTGTTTGATTAATTATTGAAAATTTATAAACAAGCTTCACATAAGTAATTAATATTTAAGCCATATTTCCCTAATTGCTTTTTTAATTTTTTTCTAGTTATTTATTTATTTTATTTGTTACGTTCATTATAGTTCATTAATAAAATATTAAGTATATGAAAATTATATCTTTAATTTTGCTTAATGGCCCGTACACGAAATAAGATTGCCAAAGAGGAAGTTGAACTAATCCGAAAACTTGTTATTCAAAAGGCAAATATTGAAGTAATAAACCCTGTTGATTGTAAACATTTGGCAAATCAAATTTATACAAGCACCGGTCAATATATCTCCGAGTCAACTTTAAAACGATTTTTAGGCTTCCATTTTTACGAATTTGCTCCATCTTATGATACAATTAAAATCTTAAAAGGGTTTATTGATTCTAATGTGATGTTTCAATCAGATGAACAAGTTGCTGCTGAATTGATCGTTGATTTTTTTAAGCCAATACATTTTACTGCAATTGATATTTCAGATAAGAGTTTTCAAGCTGCTTGCAGAAGAATTGCTATATCTCTTAAGAAAAATAAATTGCTTTTTGAAAGTGTAATGGAAATTTTGGCTAAAAATGAAATGAGCAGAAGATTCTATTATGATTTGTTTCCTGATTATGAAGTACTTTCTTCTTTTCAATATAAAGGCTATGAGAAATATTTAGAATACGAAAAATCATACCAAGGTCAGATGTTTGGGAATTGTATTTTATTTTTAAAATATTTTTTCGATAATGATTTTGTGGCAATGAAGAAGAAATATCGGGAGATTTCTAAAATATACAATCCTAAAAATAATCTTCATTCTTTTGTATTGGGTAGGTATTATCAAACCTGTATAATGAGCAGTTTTTATTTTGATAATAATGAAACTGCTTCTGTTATTCGCGAAGCTTTCAAAATTGAAAAAAAAGTAAAGAACGATCCAAACGTATTATTCAGTGATTTTCCAGGGTTTCATTATTTCGTTTGTGACGGCCTGTATAATGTTGGCGCATATAATGAACTTATGCTCATGATCAATATCGCATTAGATAAATATGAAAAATCGAGTGAATTTGAATGGAAGGGTTATTATGATCAGTTGTATCTATACAATGCATTAGCGTTGGTTAATTTGGGAAAAATAAAAGAAGCAACAAAACAATTGAAGTTAATAAAGCCAGAAAGATTTTATTTTATATCAAATGTTTACTTTAAAAAACTTTATGACGAATTAATTCATCAATTGAATCTCCAAAAATGATGTAATTAAATGGTGATTATTTCTTTTAATTGCTGGTCATTTTAATGTTTTGATTATCCCAAAGATTCAATCATTTTTTTAATAGCTTCAAACAAACCAGTAGCGTCTTCATATAGACTTTGATTGTTTTTAAATACCTGAAGCATTGGCTCCATATTCATGGTTGTAATCAAAGTATGATTGTTTTGTTCATACACAGAAATTCTGCAAGGCATGAAAATTGAAAAATCAGGATTTTCAGTTAAAATTTCAGAAGCCATTTTGGCGCGGCATATTTCAAATACATATACTTTTCTGCTTATAGGGAATCCTTTGCTTTCCACAATTTCATGATAATTATATTCTTTCAGCAAAGAAAAATTGAATGAATCACAAGCAGCAGGCATGTTTTCAGCAATTTCATCAACGGTTTTTTTGCTTTCTGTTTTTAATGTAAACAATTCAATTAATTGCATTGGGTTTGAGATAGTGTATTGCATTTTTGATTGTTGTTTTTTATTATTTTGTGATGGGTGACTTTAACTTTAAGAACTAAAATACCAAAAATAATCTAGATCTAAAATGATTAAGCAACATTCGATCGAATTATCATCAACTTTTCAATTATTTTTGTTGGTATGAAGCATTTGGCCTCGCTCAATAAATACTTCCTGAAATATAAAAGCTATTTTATTTTGGGAATTTTGTTTGTAGTCCTTACCAACTATTTCAGAATTTTGGCCCCGCAGATAACCGGTTATGTTGTCAATACAGTTGTAGAGTCTATTGGTAAAAAAGATGCTGTAAAAATTCGAACGTCTTACTATAGCCATGAGTATAATCAATTGGTAAACTTTATCATTCAACGATTCGAAAGCTTACATTACAATCAAAAGATATTATTTGCAGGTTTGATTTTGTTAGCTCTTGCCCTCATTAGCGGTCTATTTATGTTTCTTATGCGGCAAACTATTATTGTAATGAGCAGACATATTGAATACGATCAAAAAAATGAAATTTACCAACACTATCAAAAATTGGACATTTCTTTTTACAAAAAAAATACTACAGGTGATTTGATGAACAGGATTTCAGAAGATGTCAGCAGGGTTAGAATGTATACTGGACCCGCATTGATGTATTTTATCAACCTGGCAGCTGTAATTGGATTTAGTATTTATTTTATGCTCAAGTCGGATGTTAAATTGACAATGATATCATTGTGTCCATTGCCTTTGTTGGCAATAAGTATTTATTATGTCAATTCCATTATCAATAAAAAAAGCGAAAATATTCAGTCGCAACTAAGTACCCTTACATCAGCAGCTCAGGAATCCTATTCAGGTATCAGGGTTATAAAATCTTTTGTGCAGGAAAAAGCTATGATTGAACATTTTAAAGTGAATACAGAGGTGTATCGAACAAGCGCATTAAGTCTCGCCAAAACGGAGGCTATCTATTTTCCAAGCATGGGATTATTAATTGGACTAAGTACACTTATTACCGTTATGATAGGAGGGTTAGATGTTTTGAATGGAGTAGAAGGTGCATCGGTTGGGCGAATTGCCGAATTCGTATTGTATATTCAAATGCTAACTTTTCCGGTGAGTGCCATTGGTTGGACTGCAAGCATGATTCAGCGAGCTGCTGCATCGCAAAAGAGAATCAACGAATTTCTGTTGAGACAACCGGTTATTAAAGATGAATTGAATGCAAAAGGACATATTCCTCAAGGTAAAATAGAAATACAGAATCTTAATTTTACTTATGATAATACCAATATCCACGCGATCAAAGATTTCTCATTGATAATAAATAAAGGGGAGAAAATTGCAATCGTTGGTAAAACAGGTTCAGGAAAAACCACTCTTGCTCAATTGATGCTTAAAATGCACCTTGCAGATAACGGTCAAATCCTATACGATGATTTAAACATCAATCAAATTCAACTCAATGGTCTTCGCAAAAATATCAGCTATGTTCCACAGGATGTTTTTTTGTTTAGCGATACCATCAGCAATAATATTAAATTTGGTAAAGAGGATGCAAGTGAGGAAGAGATTTGGAAAGCTGCAAAAGATGCATGTATTTACGATGAAATTGTTTCTTTGCCCAATGGTTTTGAAACCATGATTGGAGAAAGAGGTGTTACGTTAAGCGGAGGACAGAAGCAAAGAATTTCCATTGCAAGAGCAATGATCAACCAGCCCAATATTGTCATTTTCGATGATTGCTTAAGTGCAGTTGATTCAAAAACAGAAAAAAACATACTTGAAAATATGTATAAGTATCTGCAGGATAAAACGGCAATCATCATTACGCATAGAATCTTTTCTCTATTTTCATTTGATAAAATTATAGTATTAGAGGGAGGGAGAATTGTTGAAGCCGGGAAACATGAGGAGTTATTGGAAAGCGAGGGCATTTATAGAATAATGTATGAACAGCAACAAACAAATAATAAAAATAATTCATAATAAAGTTTCAATAGAAAAAAGCCAATTATTTTGTTATATCAAAAACAAATTTATCTTTGTCGGACTATTTTTTAATAGGTATTTTTTTATTAACTAAAAACAACAACAGTGGCGTACGAAAACAATGACAAAAAAATGGAAAGTGTTTACAGCACGAGAGTAAAAGCGGGCAAACGCAGAACTTACTTTTTTGATGTAAGAGAAACACGCGGTAATGATTTTTATGTAACCATAACTGAAAGTCGTAAACGTTTTGATTCCGATGGTTATGATCGTCATAAAATCTTTTTGTACAAGGAAGATTTTAATAAGTTTTTAAAGGGCTTGAATGAAACAGTTGATCATGTAAAGACAACTTTAATGCCTGATTTTGATTTTGATGCTTTCAACCACGATACTCCATACGAAGGTGATGAAAATCAAACTTCAGCAAATACTGAAAGCAACGACGTTGTTACTTCAAATGATGCTCCTCAGTCTGAACCACAAAGTTTTGACAATGGTCAAAGTGAGGATGTAGATAAATGGTAACAGAATTAAATTATAATAACACAAGGCCTTCAAATTTGAAGGCCTTGTTATTTAAGAGTATAGTATCAACTTTATGAAATATGTTGTTTCATTCTTTTATAGGCATTTATCAATCCATTTGTAGAACTATCGTGTGAGTCAACTGATTGTTCCTCCTTCAGCTCAGGTAATATTTTATTAGCCAATATTTTACCCAATTCAACTCCCCATTGGTCAAAGCTGTAGATATTCCAAATAACTCCCTGAACAAAAATTTTATGTTCATACAAAGCAATTAATTGTCCAAGAGTATAGGGTGTTATTTTTCTTACAAGAAAAGAATTGGTGGGTCTGTTTCCTTCAAAAACTCGGTATGGATTTTTATGAGGAGTGCCATTCATCAACGCTTCAGTTTGAGCGAAAAAATTGCACAGTAATTTTTCATGATGATCTCCGATTGGATTATGGGATTGCACGGGTGCTATGAAATCGCATGGAATGATTTCAGTTCCCTGATGAATCAACTGGTAGAAAGCATGTTGTCCATTTGTACCCGGTTCACCCCAAATCACTGGACCTGTTTGATAAGTTACTTTTTGCCCATTTCTGTCAATATATTTTCCGTTACTTTCCATATTCCCCTGTTGAAAGTATGCGGCAAATCTTTGTAGATACTGATCATAGGGCAGAATGGCTTCAGTAGGTGCATTGTAAAAATTTCTGTACCAAATTCCAATAAGCGCCATGATGACGGGAATGTTTTTTTCAGGGGAGGTATTTTTAAAATGAAGGTCAGTGGAATGAGCTCCTTTGAGTAAGGATTCGAAATTGTCAAAGCCAATGGTTAATGAGATGGATAAGCCGATTGCACTCCAAAGGCTGTATCTTCCGCCGACCCAATCCCAAAATTCAAACATGTTGTTCGTGTCAATACCGAATTTGTGAACTTCTTCAGCGTTTGTACTAATTGCAATAAAATGTTTTGAAACATCTTCATTATTAGCACCACTTTGTAAAAACCAATTTCTTGCAGTATGAGCATTGGTCATGGTTTCCTGTGTAGTGAAAGTTTTGCTGGCTATGATAAACAAAGTCTCTTCCGCATTTACTTTTTTCAAAGTTTCTGCAATATGCGTTGCATCAACATTGCTAACAAAAAAAGTCTGAATATCTTTCAACCAATAGGGTTTTAGCGCTTCCGTCACCATTACAGGTCCAAGATCGCTGCCTCCAATTCCAATATTTACGATGTATCTGATTTTTTTTCCAGTGAAGCCTTTCCACTCACCTTGATGTACTTTGCTGCAAAAATTTTTCATTTGCTGAAGAACAGATTTGACTTTAGGCATCACATCTGCTCCATCAACAAAAACCGGGTTATTGGAGAAATTTCTTAAAGCTGTATGTAACACAGGTCTGTTTTCCGTTTCATTTATTTTTTCTCCATTAAACATCGCATTCAATGCATCATTCAAATGACATTCTTCAGCAAGTTTTATCAATAGTTGAAGAGTTGTTTCAGAGATATTGTTTTTAGAAAAATCGAAAACGATTTCTTCAAAGCAATGGGCGAATTTGTTAAATCTTTTTGGATCCGCATGGAATAATTGCTGAATGGTAACATGTTTGTTTTCATTATAATGTTGGATAAGTTCATTCCAGGCTGAAGTAGTCGTTGGATTTATTTTGGGAAACATGATTTCTGCTTTGGTAAAAATTGAATTTACGTAAAATAATGTATGGTTAAAAGAAAAATGCTAGGATGCTTCAATTAAATCTCTGATGACAACGGAAGCTGCAACTGCTCCAAAGGTTGCTGGTAGATAAGAGATAGTGCCGTAAGCTGATTTTTTAAAATTTTTACCATCAGTCAGCATCAGACTTTCTTTGATAGGTGGTTCAGGAGAATAGACCGCTTTGATGCCTTTATAGATGTTGTGTTTTTTTAAGTTTTTTCTCACTTGCTGTGCGAAAGGGCAGATAACAGTTTTGGAAATATCAACAACTTTTAATTGGGTTGGGTCAAGTTTTGCACCTGCTCCCATGCTGCTGACAATAGGTATTTTCTTTTGATAGGCAACATTTAAAAAAGTGATTTTGGGAGTGATGCTGTCAATCGCATCAATGATGTAATCATAGTTTGAAATAAATAATTCTTCCACCATTTCCGGGGTTACGAATTTCTTTATAACGGTAAGTTCAATTTCAGGATTGATGGCTAGGATTCTTTCTGCCATTATATCTGCTTTTGAAACCCCATGATTGGTTGACAGAGCAGGCAATTGTCGATTTCTGTTTGTAGGGTCCACAACATCTCCATCAATGATGGTCATTTTGCCGATACCGCTTCTGCATATAAATTCAGCTGCAAAGGATCCTACACCGCCCATTCCCACAACCATAACATGTTTTTGTGAAAGTGATTTTACTTTGTCATCACCAATTAGTAGGCTCGTTCTGCCAAGCCATGAAAAATCTTCCATTGCTAAAATGAAGTTGAGTTAAATACTTTTTTAAAATTCTTTTTTAATTGTAAGCTAAGTTGATCTAATGAAATGTTTTTAATTCTTGCAGCTTGACAGTAAATGGATTCAATGTCCGCATCGCTGTCATCCGTTTCAATGAATATATTTTCAAGGGGGATGGTATTGAAAACAATTTCAACAGAAGGATTAAACAATGCTTTTCCAAAAGAGATGAAATACCCTTTTTTAATTAGCTTATCAGCAATTTCTTTTTTGTTATTAAATCCATGGAAAATTACGGGCACATTACAAGGGTTGTCATTCAACAATTGCAACACTTCATCATGGGCTTTTACACAATGTATGATAATGGGTTTTGCAATTTCATTCGCCCATTGGATATGTTGGATAAAAACATCCTGTTGAATCTTGAAAGATATATCGCAAAGTCTATCTAGTCCGCATTCTCCGATGGCTAAAATGTTTCTTTTGTTACCAGCCAATTTCATTTTCGCAAAAATATCTTTCCAATTTGTCTCATCGATATACCAGGGATGCATTCCAATGGAATATTGATAGAGTGTATTACAGTTTTCATAATCCTCCTGTCTATTTTGAATGCTGTAAATTCCTTCCTGATGAGGCCTATGTGTATGGATGTCTATAAACAAAAGTTGATTGATATTTTATGCAAAATACTGAAAATTACTACCATATCAGTTGGTGAGTTTGTTTGATGACACCCATTACAAATACACTTTGAACATTTCCCATGTTTTCAATCTGGCTGAGACGGTTAACATGAAAATCATAATAACTGTCCATATTTTCTTCCACTACTTTCAGCATGAAGTCAAATTCCCCGCTTATATTGTAGCACTCAATTACCTCGTGAAGCTGGTTGATTGATTTAATGAATTTCATACCCGCATTTTTGCTATGTTCTTTCAAAGACACATAGCAAATAACCATCAGTCCCTTTTTCACTTTTGTGTGATCTACTAGGGTAGCATATTGCTTTATGACCCCTGTTTGTTCCAATCTTTTTATTCTTTCATGAACGGGGGTCGTGCTAAGGTGGACTTTTTCTGCAATTTCTTTTACGGTGGCCCTTGCATTCATTTGTAGCATTTTCAAAATAGACAGGTCTATTTTATCGAGTTGAGGCAATGCAATAGTTGTTTGTTCTTTTATTTCTGTTTTTTTCATAAAAAAAGTTATGTTTATTCTAATTTAAATAATAAAAATAGTGCTTTATTCT
>CAMCAY010000041.1 GCA_945872815.1 Chitinophaga pinensis | reverse complement strand
GCGAGAAAGGATTGATGCATGTGATGCAATTCCTCCGATTTTTCCAAATATTTGCAGGAACGGATACTCTTCCGTTGTCTAATGTGTTTGTTACAACACCATTGTTTCCGATTCCTCCTTCTCCATAAACACCTGAAATAATATACAATTCATTGCCCAACCTGGTAACCAATGAATCTCTGCAATAATTTTCCAAATTTGCCCAAGTTCTTTGATTATTATTTGGTGCCTGAGCAACCATATTGGTCATAAGAAAAGTAGATGAATTAGCTTCTATAGAAGAAGTACGATCTGCTGAGGGACACATGTGACCTTTATCAAAAATATAGGGGCTAAAGCTGGAGGGAGTTACAGCATACCAACTGGAAGGAATATTTGGATTTGATCTGAAATCATCTTGTCTAGCAATAGAGCCATAATCAGTAGAAACTACATGCCAACTTACCCAATTTGGTCTTCCCAAATCTCGATTGTAGGAAACAGAATAATATCCCTCCTTCATTAAATAATTTGAAAAATCGGCCTCATTAGTAGTTGCATTACTAGGATTTCCCATTAACATAGTGCTGTCTGTGGCAGCCGTAGGGGGTGCTACAGGAGAAACAACTATAGGAGAATTGGTAATACCCTTGATATCAGTCGACAATAAAGATGTATTATCTTTTTGACAGCTACTAGTTACCAAAGCAATAAAAACTATTAAGTAAAATGAATTTTTTTTCATCGTTAAGTTGTATTAAATAAAAGAATATTTTAAAAGAGGCCAAATCTACGGCTTTGTTTTTAATCTGTTCACTTTTTAACAATTTCAGTGCCCTATTTTTTCATTTACAATTGATATTATTTCATTTTCTAATTGAATACTATTATTTTCAATTTCTTTTCCCTTTGAAATAATTTGATTTACATATTCTTTATCCTTATAACCGGAAGCATTAATACGTACATTCATAAAAGCACCCATAACCGCTGTTCTGGCACAAAGAGCACCTACTCCTGCATCGGAAACTGAATTTGGATTTCCATTAATGGCCATTTCCTTAATGATTGTCATACTATTAAAAGCAAGTTTCATAACTTCATAAGGGACTTCCATAGCATACTTTGTAGCTGACTGAATTGCTTCTGTTCTTATTTTTTTTTCTTCATCTGTAGATTTTGACATTCCAAAAGCATCCATTATCCTATTAAATGCCGCGGTATCTTCATCCACGAGCTTTAACAACCTGTCTTTAATGACTTGTCCTTTTTCAGCCCATTTACTGAATTCTTCCCATCTTTCGTCCCAACCGGTTTTATGAGATGAAAGATTTGCAACCATTGTTGCCAATGATATACCTAAAGATCCAACATAGGCAGATATAGAACCTCCACCGGGTGCAGGACTTTCGCTAGCCGTTTCATCCACAAATGCAGCAAGAGACATATTAGTCAATTTGTTTTTTGAAGCATCGGCTAGCATGTACTCGATAATTCTTTCCTCAGGTTTAAAAGGGGACAATTCATCTAAACCCATTGACTTTACTGCAATCTTTATTAATTCTTTTTCACTGACACCAACGGAACGTTTTTGTTTTTCTAGAAAATATTTTCCAGCGTCAGTCAATGCCTTTAGTGGAATTAAACCTACTAATTCACTACCAGTAACTCTCATTCCCCTCTCAGTTGCTTTTTTACAAGATTCATCAAATGCAATATGAACGGGTGTTACATTGATATTGGTTAAATTAATGGATATTTGAGCTATTCCATATTCTTCGATAAACCATCCGATTGCTTTCACACATTTTAATGAACCTGGAATATTTATGGGTTTTCCATTTTCGTCATTGACAACTTTTCCATTTTCTCGTTTTACCCTTCCAGCTTCTCTTATATCAAAAGCAACTGCATTCGCTCTTCTGGTGGAAGTAGTATTGAGGTTAATGTTGTAAGCAACTAGAAAATCTCTTGCACCTATAACGGTAGCACCTCTTTTGGCATCAAACTCTGCGGGGCCAAAATCAGGTTTCCATTCAGGAAATAATATTTTTTTAAAAAACCCTTCATACTCACCTGCACGTATAACCGACAAATTATTTCTTTCTTTGTTTGGTTGGGCCGATTCATACAGATATACCGGTATTGCCAATTCTTCCCCTACTCTTTGAGCTAGCTTTTGCGCATACCAAGCAGTTTCTTCCATGCTGATATTGGCAATGGGTATCAAGGGACAAACATCTGTAGCTCCCATTCTTGGATGTTCCCCTTTGTGCTTGCTCATATCAATCAGTTCACCGGCTTTATGAATAGCCCTGAAAGCAGCTTCTACAATAGCTTCGGGTTCTCCCACCATTGTTACTACTGTTCGATTGGTTGCTTTTCCGGGATCTACATTTAAAAGTCTTACTCCTTCAACAGATTCTATCTGATCCGTAATTTGTTTAATAATAGATAAATCGTTCCCTTCTGAAAAATTTGGAACACATTCAATTAATTTTTGCATTTGCAATCGTTGTTTAATTTATAAATTTTCCATTGATCATCACTTTGTCTATTAAATTGCTTCCAAATGAATAAGGAATGTAAGACAATGAGTTAATGGATTTTGTAAATATTAAATTTGCTTTTTTCCCGATTTGAATACTTCCCAATTCATTTTCAAGTTCCATTGCAAATGCTGCATTCAATGTAGCTGCATTGATTGCTTCTTCCGGAAGCATTTTCATTTGAATACAACTTAAAGCCACCACAAAATTCATATTACCACTTGGCGAAGATCCTGGATTATAATCGGATGCCAGCGCAATAGCACATCCTCTATCTATCAATTTTCTGGCTGGTTGGTATGGCATACGAAGAAAGAAAGCGGCTGTTGGTAATAATGTTCCAATCGTATTTGATTTGGACAAGTCAGCTATATCCTCTTCAGTCATGGTTTCTAAATGGTCAACAGAAATTGCATTCATTTTAACAGCAGATTGAATTCCCCCAATGCTGTTTAACTGATTAATATGCAATTTTGGTTTAAGGCCGTATTGTAATCCAGCTTTACAAATACGTTCCATTTCATCTACGGAGAAAAACCCATTTTCACAAAATACATCAATGTAATCAGCCAGTTTATCTTTTGCAATTACCGGCAACATTTCATTTATTAAAATATCAATATAACCTTCATGATTTTCTTTGTATTCAATAGGAAAAGTATGAGCACCTAAAAATGTTGACTTTATAGAAATAGGCGATTTCTCTTTAAGTTTTTTTATTACCCTCAGCATTTTAAGCTCAGCATCTAACGTCAACCCATAACCGCTTTTTATTTCAATAGCTCCTGTACCTAATTTACTCAACTCTTCCAATCTTTTCCATGCACTTAAAAAAAGTTCATCTTCAGTTGCTTCATTCAGTTTTATTGAGGAATGTAAAATACCTCCTCCCCTTGCAGCAATTTCAGCATAAGTCAAACCATTGATCTTATCAACAAATTCATTTTCCCTGCTTCCTGCAAAAATAATATGCGTATGACTATCGCACCATGTTGGCAATACAAATGCGCCTTCGGCGTCGATAACCTCATTAAAAGAGCTATAGACCGATTTCTTAAAATCCTCCATCTTACCATAAGCACTGATATTTGAACCATCAATGATTAAAAATGCATTCTCAATACAAGGAATAGTTGAGAGTGCTTTCCCTTTGAGGATTTCATTTTTTGTTCTAGTACCTACAAGACATTTTATATTTATAATTACAGTGGACATTCGTTAATCATTTTAAAGCTGCTTCCAAACATTTTGTGCAAAATCCTCCAAGCTTGGGTCTCTTGCTCCCATCAACAACAATACACAATTGTCCGTTAAATGAGGTCTGACATTTTGAAGAAAATCATTCCTGTTTTTTACAAAAAAAGCATTTTTATTTTCTTCGGCAATTTTTACAATAAGATCATTCGCGGAAATATCCTTAGCAGCTGTTCCTCCTGCATAAAATATTTCACTCATCCAAATTTCATCTTCGGGCCTCAAAACTTTTACAAACTCGTTAATGAAGTCGTTTTTTAAAAATCTCGTTGGCCCATAACCGTGAGGTTGAAACCAAGCAATTACCTTTGGCGCAATATGTTGACATGCTTCAATAGATGCAGCACATTTAACAGGATTATGAGCATAGTCGTCTATAACATAAACGCCTTGTTTAATTCCTAAAAATTGATGTCTGCGATGAATTCCTGCATAATTGGCAAGTCCATTGGCACAATCTTCTAATGAAATACCCAGTTGATTAGCAACAGAAACTGCCGCAAGTGCATTTTCCATATTGTGTTTGCCAACCGTATTCAAGGAAAATGGAACATCATTGATTGTAAATGAAATTTTCATTTGCTGCTGATTAAAATTATCTGCAACAAAACCAGCATGAATTTGGGCATTTGAAGAGAAATCAAATTGTGTATCTTTTGTCAATGCGGCAGAATATGAATTGCACTGATTTACAACAAACAGATCCTTTGAATTATTTCTGAAAATGGTAAATATTGACATCAATTCATCCATTTCCTGGTGATCTTTATCAATATTCAATAAAAGTCCGACTTCAGGAGTATATTTCACAATTGAACCATCGCTTTCATCAGCCTCAATAATCAGCCAATCTCCAGATCCTGTTTTAGCATTTCCAATTTTACCTTCATTTATAATGCTAACTAATCCCGCACCACTGATGATACTTGGATTCATTCCAGTATGTGAAAATATATCAAACAACATGGCACTGGTAGTACTTTTTCCTGAGGTACCACCAACTGCTATTGTCTTTTTACTTTTTGCTATTATTGCCAATAAATCACTTCTTTTTAAAATGGGAATGTTCAATAATTTCCCCTTTTGAACTTCAGGAACAGTATCTTCAATTGCAGTAGACACAACAATAAGGGATGTATTTTCATCTATCCCTTCTGCATTCTGTATAAAACATTTTATACCTTCTTTTTCAAGTTTATCTCTGGAGTCATTGAATTCCCCTTGAATAAAATATCGGTCACTACCACTAACTTTTTTACCAATTCCATTCAAATACTGCGCAATAGCACTCATACCTGTACCGGCAATACCGATAAAAAATACATCCTCAAAATCATTTACAGATTCGATCATTTCCATGTAAGATATTTAGTATATAAGGCAAAATTACAGAAACAAAAGCTGTTTCATCAATCCCGATTAAAATATATTGATATTAGCAAGTTCTTTATTGAAATCAAATTGCAAATCTTCGTGCATAGAATCAACGGCTTTATTTATTCTTTTTAATAAAGAAAAATAGATATTGGTTAATGCCTGACTTTTATCCAAATTCAAACCTGATTCTTTAATTTTTATACAAGCATGAATCAATAATGCAACTTCAGTTGTTTTTTGCTCGCTGTATTTGATATAACGGTTGACTATTCTGATTATTTTACGGATATTCTTTTTTGCAAAATAGATATTATCAGTATTAAGACTCTTAAATAAAATATCCATCTCATCCTTTACAGATTGAACATACAATACTTCGTTTGTCTCTTCAAATAACACATAGGTTATTAGTTCTTTATTTTCTTTTTTAAATTTAGACAGTCGTGTTATGAGAGAAATCAACTCATCATTTGAAAGGTTTTCTAAGCGAGCTTTTATTTCTTTTAAAGATGCTGATTTCATAATTTATTGAAATAAAAAAAACCTTCATTGAAGGTTTTTAATAAAAAGTGTAAAAAGAATTTATTCGATTATAATTACTTTTTCCATTTTGTCGCCTGCAGCAATTGCATCAACTACTTCTATACCATCTGTAACTTTTCCAAAACAGGTATGCACTCCATCCAGATGTTTTGTATTCATTCTGTCATGACAAATAAAAAATTGAGAACCGCCTGTGTTCGGCCCTCTGTGCGCCATTGAAAAAATGCCTCTTTCGTGAATCTGCTTATTTCCCTTCGTCTCGCAAGGTATAGAATAACCAGGTCCTCCTGCTCCAGTTCCATCTGGACAACCACCTTGAACAACGAAATTGGGGATTACACGATGAAATAACAATCCATCATAGTATCCTTTTAAAATTAATTTTTTAAAATTATCAACAGTGATTGGAGCATCATCGTCATATAGTTCAAATTTGATCACACCTTTATTAGTGTGCATTTCTCCTCTGGTAAGTTGAATGTCAGGCATTGAATAATATTTTAAAAAATGTAAAAATCAATAACATTAAAATTGCAAATGCAATATACAACACAGTATTTTAAATAATATCTAAATTTAAAAAAATCAAGTAAATTTTCAATTCGTACAAATTAATTTCAATACTTTCACAAAAAAATACGCTATGAAATTATTTGTTGCCGGCTTACCCTACGATTTAGATGATGCAGAATTAGAAGAAATATTTGAAAAGTTTGGCCCTGTAGTTTCTGCAAAAGTTGCCCTAGATAAAGAAACAGGAAAAAGCAAAGGATTCGCTTTCATTGAAATGCAAAACAGACAAGATGGATTGGATGCAATTGAACATTTAAATGATGTTTCTCTTGGTAAAAAACCATTGGTAGTTAAAGAGGCAGAAGAAAGGCCATCAACCCCAAGGCCTGGTGGATTTAGACCCAACAATTCTTTCAACAGAAGAGACAGATAGTTTTTTTAAGTAATTATCATTTAGTTTGAATGTCTTTTTTATAAATATCTTTCGTAAAATGCAATAGACCTTTTTCATCTACCCAGGAAGTGAAATAGTTTATGAGTATTGGTAAAGGATACTTTAGTTTTACATAATGTTCAATATTTGCATTCATTGCGATTCTTATTTTTTCTATATTCCAGGAAGTATCATTTTTTAACAAATATTCGGCGAGTTTTGGCGCATCTGCAATTCGAATACAACCATGACTAAATGCTCTTTTTTCACTTTTGAATAATGACTTCATTGGTGTGTCATGTAAATAAATATTGTATTTGTTAGGGAATAAAAACTTGATAAGTCCCAATGGATTATCTGCACCTGGCCTTTGTCTCAATTTTCCTGCTGTCCACTCCATATTGTGTGAACTTATATAGTTTCTATTTCTTCTAATCAAAGGCATTAGTTCATTGTTTAAAATACTGTTGGGTACATTCCAGTATGGACTGAATACTACATATTGTATTGTATTTTCAAATACTGCAGTGGGATTTTTTACCTTTCCAACAATAATATCCATACTCCATTGTAATTGATTTTTTTTAAATAAATGTAATTTAAATTCGGGTATATTAACAAGCAGATAATTAGAAATATTATGCTGATTGAATTTTCTGAATCTTTCTATATTGATACTTATTTGTTTAACTCTGCTTTTTACGGGTATATTCATTTCAGAAACCAAAGATTTGCTGATGATGCCAGTAGTTTCCATGCCTAATCTGAATTGAATAGATTTAATACCTTTCAATAACAAAGAATCAAAAATACCAGTATTGTCATTTACAGGGATATCTCCGATTTTTAAAAGATATTGTTTAATTAATTGTATTGTGAAAGAAGAATCACCAATAACCAGATTTTTTTTTATTGGAGGCAATTTAACTAACCCTCCCTCAGCATCTATTTTATCATAAATGAAAAAATAGTCATTGAGTAAATTGATTTGATTGTTGAAGGTGTCATTTTTAATATTATTTATTTTCTTGGAATTGATTTCATTAATCAATGCAGAATTTGTATTTAAAAGCTCAGTATTTGTGATTTCAGTATCCTTATTTTCAATTTTTATTTCAATAGAATTATCTGAATTTTTTAAATCAGAATTGTCACAACTACCAGCAATGAAAAACAAACAATAAATAATTAGAATTGATAAATTAAGAAATAATTTGAACATTCATTATAGGTTATATGCAGATTAAATCAGCGCTAAAATCCTATAATTGTTTCATTTAAAATGGGGATAAAGACTACCAATAATACTGATAGAAATTAGGATATAATACATCAACATTAAAAAAAGCAGAAAATCACTTTACAATTTACATAGCTGCAGCAATTTTTCCAGCTAAAGTAGCATTATTTAGAATCAGTTCGATATTGGCTTCTAAGCTTTCTCCTTTTGAATTTTGGGCAATGTATTTTAATAAAAATGGGGTAACTTCTTTTCCTTTGATGTTATTTTTATAAGCTTCTGCCAATGCGTTTTTGATAATAATTTCAATTGTTTCTGGAGAAACTTCTTTATCAGTGGGTAATGGGTTTGCTATTAAAATGGAACCTTTTAATCCAAGTCCCCACTTAGTTTTGCACATTTGAGCTATGGATTTTTCATCATCGATTCTTAAAGGACTATTAAACCCACTTTTACTTGAATAAAAACTCGGAAATTCATCCTGTCCGAATGTTACAACAGGAATACCCATTGTTTCTAAATATTCAAGTGTTAAACCTATGTCAAGAATTGATTTTACACCTGCTGAAACAACTGCAACATTAGTTTCGGACATTTCTGTTAGGTCTGCAGAAATATCCATGGTATGTTGAGCATTTCTATGAACTCCACCAATTCCTCCAGTGGCAAAAATTTTTATTCCGGCCATGTTTGCAATTCTCATTGTTGCAGCAACAGTAGTAGCACCGGGAAGTTTATTAGCAATTACATAAGGCATATCTCTTAAACTGACTTTCCATACATTTTTTTCCTGACCAAAATATTCAAGTTCATTTTTTGATAAACCTATTTTACATTTTCCGTGTAAAATGGCGATTGTTGCAGGTATTGCACCAGTTTTCCTAACAGATTCTTCCACAGCTAAAGCTGTTTCTACATTTTTGGGCCATGGCATACCATGAGAGATGATGGTAGACTCTAAAGCAACAATTGGTTTAGAATCAGCAATTGCTTGTTTGATTTCTGGTTGAATGTCTAAATAATTATTCAGCATCAGGATAATATTTTTTTAATGATTCGATCAAAGAAAGATAGTTAATATCTTTCTTTACGGCACCTTTTGTTTGTAATACCTCAAAAGCAAGTGTATGTCCTAATTTCAAGCATTTATCAGGACTACTATTTCTTACATATCCTGCAATCCAAGCACCAAGTGCTGCATCGCCTGCACCTGTAGAATCATGAATCTCAATTTCGTGAGCGGATAATTGGATAGTGTTTAATGCAGAATAAAAAACCGAACCTTTATTTCCTTTTCTTAACCATAAATGTTTAAGTCCTCTTTCAAACAACTCCTTAACAGCATCTTCAATAGTAGAATGCTTTTTATTGCACAAAGACAATAGTTCATCTTCATTTGGAGTAATCATAAAAACATCTTCAATGGAAGAATGTGCAACTTTTCTTGCTTTTGCTACTGATACAGGTTCAATAATAACAGGAATCTCATTTTCTTTTCCAAAATCAATCAACCATTGCAAACTCAAGTTATCCATATTGGTATCAATGACAATTAGATTGGCAGACATTAGTTTATCTGTCTTACTTAACAAAAATGAAGGCGTAAGGTATTTAGCACAAATATCAACACATGCAGCAGTATAAAGAGATCCATCTTTATTTAAAATCGATACATATTTACCCGTGCTATCGTCAACCTTCAAAGATTCATTAACCTTAATTCCTAATTGCATTAATTCTTGTTCAATCCAATTTCCATCAGAATCATTACCAAAAACGGTAATTAATTCAATATCATTTCCTAGCAAAGCAAGATGCTGTGAAATATTACTGATGACACCCCCGATATTTTTTTGAATATTAGCAGGATTAGAAGTACCAACTATGACATTATCTTCACAGAAATACAATTCATCTATCAAAGCAGAACCAACGCAAATAATTTTACCGGACATGAAGCAAATTTATCAAAATTAATCTTATTGAAACTGAATAATCAATCATTCTATTTACCCCAATTAAAATTAAAATAAACAAAGGATGAATTTTAAAGAAACCAAGCTACAGGTGATTTAAAATTAACGTGTACAAAATCTCCATTTTGAATATCGAAATGATTGGTAATTGCATTTATTTTGATATCAAAATAATCAATCATTACTATTGAATAATTACCATTGAAAATTACTTTATCTACTTTATATGAATCTTCAGATTCTATTGATTTTTCAATATGAAAATAATCAGGTCTGATAAAAAGTTTTTTATTTAAGGGATGATCACTTTTAATATTTGAGAAAAGTGGATACTTAGAAGGATTTTCAATTAAATCGAAATTTCCGAGCAGCCCTGCACAATATTCAGAATTGGGTTGATGATATAATTCAACGGGTGTTGCATCTTGAACTATCTGACCTTTGTGAATCACATAAATTTTTTCAGCCCAGGAAAGAATTTCATTTGCATCATGCGAAACCATCAAGCAAGTTATTTTTAAATGATTGATAATATCCTCAATCAATTTTTTTATGCTTATTTTATTAATTCCATCCAGATTAGAAAAAGGTTCATCCAGTAATAAAAATGAAGGTTTTAACAGCAACTGCTTAGTTAATGCAATTCGTTGACGTTCTCCTCCTGATAGCTCATGAGTCTTTCTATGAAGCAAATGATCTATTTTACATAAAGAAAACAATGCATTAGTTTCCTCTTTGTTGTACTCATTTTTGTAAGAGAGGAATTCATGAACATAATAATTATTAAATAGCTCAAAATGCTGACTTAGGAAAGCAATTTCAGGATGACCCGGAACCAGGCAATCATCAGGTCCTTTTATTTTTGAACCTTTGAAATATATTTCACCACCATCCGGTTGTATCAGTCCGGCAATCATTTTTAATAAAGTAGTTTTTCCTGAGCCTGTTTCACCTATAACAGCTGTTTTTTGAAAGGGTTTAATGTTAAAATTAATATCCTGAACCGCATCTGTATATTTTAATGTCTTTTTTAAACCGCAAACATCCAATAAATTATTTTCAACAGTTGTCATTTAATATACTTTTTGAAACTCAATATAATTGATGGTAAAGTTAATCTAAGATTTAACTTGAGAAAAATTGTGCCTTTTAATCCATTTAAAAACTTCATGCCACCATGTAAACACCAATGAAATCAGAAAACATAGCATAACGTTTCCAACGCTTAATTTTTCAATTGAAAACAAATTTGCAGCAAATGGGATATATTGTATTACTATTATCATAAGTAATGTTATTAATATAATAATAGTTACAAAATAATTTTTGTTTTTAAAAGTATTGAATGCACTAAAGTAAAAAGAACGATTGGTTAGTGTTAATAAAATATTACAGAGTAGTAAAGTTATAAAAATAGCTGACCTGACTTCATTTTCATTTCTTCCGGTGAAAACAAAGATATAACCAGCAAAACAACATCCTACCGTAATCATCAATCCTTGTATAATACTGATGATTAATTGTCTGAAGGAAAGAAAAGTATGTTCTAGTTTTCTAGGTGCCCTTGTCATTGTCCCAAATTCAAGGGGCTCATTTTCATAAATAATGGAACAAGTTGGTCCCATTATAAGTTCTAAGAAAATAACATGAATAGGAGAAAAAATATTATTAAAAAAAGTGCCAAGGAATATGGGGAGCAAGACAATCAGAATGATAGGAATATGAATGGATAAAATGTACTGAATTGCTTTTTTAAGATTATCGTAAATTTTCCTCCCCATAGCTACGGCATCAATCATGTGAGTAAGATCATCGTCGGTAATAATAATAGCTGCAGCACTTTTAGCAACATCACTACCCTTACTTCCCATAGCAATTCCAATATGGGCGGATTTTAATGCCGGAGCATCATTTACTCCATCACCAGTCATTGCAACAATTTCACCATTTCTTTTTAAGGATTCTATTACTTTCAATTTTGCCTCAGGAAACATTCTTGCAAAAATGTTGATATTTTTTACTTTGAGATCTAATTGATCGTTATTTAATTCAATAATTTCTTTACCTGTCAATATATTTTCACCATTTCTCAATTCAATTTGACGAGCAATGGCAATAGCAGTTTCAGGATAATCACCAGTTATCATTTTAAATTTAATTCCTGCAGCATCAAAATCTCTCAATAATTGTTTGATATTTTTTTTGGGAGGATCATGAAAAGCAATCAATCCTAAAAAATTATAAATAAATTCATTTTGACTTGCTGGCCATGAAGAATTATGCCACTTACTTTTACCAATTCCCAAAACACGATAACCCATTTTTGCAAACTCCATTGTTTGATTTAAAACAATTTTTTTTTCACTTTCATTTAAATTACTTCGATCTAAAATTGCTTCAGGCGCACCTTTCGCTGCAATGATAAATTCGTTTTCTTTATTAAATATATGCGTCATTAGAGGCGGATTGCCCTCTAATGGATATTCATGAATTTGAAGATAATCTGCTCTTTTATCATGTGGAGCTTTAAGTTGATAGAATTCATGTATAGCTTTATCCATTGGATCGAAAGGTCTAATTTCACTGCTCCACATAGCATATTCAATCAATTCTTCCGGAATTAAATCTTTGTCAAGTGATTCATAAGATATTTTTTTACTTGCGTCATAAACAGCAGCAATTGTCATGATGTTTTCTGTAATAGTGCCTGTTTTATCAGCACAAATAACTGTCGCTGTGCCGAGCGTTTCTACATATTGGGGTTGCTTCACAATCAATTTATTATTCCTCAAAAGCCTGTATGCTCCTAATGCTTGAAATGTACTGAATGCAACGGGAATCTCTTCAGGTAAAATACTCATTGCCAATGTTAAGCCTTTTAATAATGATTGAATAAAATTTGCAGAATAATAAAAATTAACTGAAACTACTAATATGAACGCAGCAACTCCAAACCAAACCATATATTTTACAAAAATTCTGATTTGTTTTTGTAAGGGTGTTTTTTCTATGGAAATATCTTGTAAAGACATTCCCAACTTTCCAAACATTGTATTGTTACCAGTTGCTTTTATTTTAATAATTGCGGTACCAGAAGTAACCAATGTGCCTCTGAAAACTGAATTGTCATCATTTATTTTTTTTGGAACAGCAAAAGATTCACCTGTTAAAATTGATTCATTTACAAAAAAATCATTTGAATTTAATAGGCACCCATCTGCAGGGATTATTTCGCCTTCTTCTAATAACAGAATATCATTTACAACAATTTCATCCGCATTTATTTTCGTTTTTTGATAATTGCGAATGACAGAAGCTTTTGATGCGGATATTTTTTTTAGTGCCTTGATGCTGCTTCTGCTCCTGTATTCCTGAAAAAATGATATTCCTACTACAATCATAATAGAAATCAGCATGATAGCTCCTTCTTTGTACAATCCAACTGAATAATAAATACTGCATGCAATTAACAACAATATAAACATCGGTTCTTTAACAATGTCTATGACAACCCTTAATAAAACTCGCTCATCTGATAAGGAGAGACTATTGCTTCCAAATTCGATTCGATAACGAAGCACTTCTTCTTTTGTTAAACCGGTATAAGACTCTGTTGAATCGTTCATGAGCAAATGAAAATTAACTGAAAATAAAGATAAAATATATAAAGTTCGGAAGAAAAATTATAAATTATCTAATGACAATTGACAGTAAATAATTGAAAATATTCAATTTCCAAATACTGATATTGATTACAATTAAATTGTATCAATATCATTTATTACGCTATTAAGTCAACGTATTTTAGCTAAACAGTATTTTAATTAAATAACGAACAAAATTTACTATTATGAAAAAAACAATAATTTTAATTCAGTTGATGATTCTCATTTCTTTTACTTCATTTTCTCAAGGATCTGGTAATAAATCTTCTTTGGTGGATGATACCAAATTTTTTGCTGCATTATCAGGTGGACCATCCATTCCTGTAGGTGTATTTCAAAAGAAGGATTTTGCAGTAACTTCTGAAGCAGGATTGGCTAAAGTAGGCTATGTATTAAATGCGAATTTGGGTTATAAATTCCACAATAATTTTGGAATTGCATCAACAGTTTTTTATTCAATGTATAAATTGGATCAGAAAGCTATTAATGATTTTATAGGAAAGTCTACAACAACTGTAGTTGGTGCTTCTGCAGATCATTGGCAATATGTAGGAGTTGTTGCAGGTCCAATGGCTACCGTACCATTGATGGAGAAACTATATATTGATTTTAAAGCAATGGCTGGATATGCTCATGCCAATATGCCTGTAATTAAAGTTCAATTGGAAGGTCTGCCTGCTCCAGTAAATGCTTCACAGGAAAAATGGGCTGATGCATTTGCATGGCAGCTTGGTACAAATCTTCGTTATAATTTATCATCCAAATTTTGTCTCTTTGGAAATGCTGATTATAATTACATGAAGCCAACTTGGAAAACTGATGTTGGAGATGTTGTACAAAAATTGGGTGTTGTTGATATCAATGTAGGTGTCGGAGCAAATTTTTAAATATAAAGAAGTAGAAGGATGAAATTGTGTGGTAGATATAAAAATTGCCCTGATTTTTCAGGGCAATTTTTTATTGATTGTTTAATCTTTTTCTTATATCAAGTGAATTGTCCTCGGCTGTTTTTTGAGCAATATCATAACCTGCATCAGCATGTCTGATTACTCCCATTCCTGGATCATTTCTCAATACCCTGCTTAGTCTTGCAGCTGCATCTTGAGTTCCATCTGCAACAATTACCATCCCAGAATGAATACTGTAACCCATACCTACCCCACCACCATGGTGTAAGGAAACCCAACTGGCACCACCCGCAGTATTAACCAACGCATTCAAAATTGGCCAATCAGCAACAGCATCACTTCCATCCAGCATGGCTTCCGTTTCACGATTAGGGCTGGCGACAGAACCTGTATCTAAATGATCGCGACCAATTACAATTGGAGCTTTTACCTTTCCAGTTCTTACCAATTCGTTAAAAGCCAAACCTGCTTTTTCTCTTTCACCTTGACCAATCCAGCATATTCTTGCAGGCAATCCTTGGAAAGCGATTTTTTCTTTTGCCATTTTTATCCAACGTATCATTCCTTTATTTTCTGGAAATAACTCCATCATTAATTCATCTGTAACACGAATATCATCGGGATCTCCACTTAAAGCAGCCCATCTGAATGGTCCTTTTCCTTCACAAAACAATGGCCGGATATAAGCTGGAACAAATCCCGGAAAATCAAATGCATTTTCCAATCCCCTTTCTTTTGCTCTTGCGCGTATGTTATTTCCGTAATCAAAAGTTATTGAACCCATTTGCTGTAATTTCAACATCAGTTCTACATGCAAACGCATGCTATCATAACTCATGCTGATATATTTTTCAGGGTTTTCAGTTCTTAATACATTCGCTTCTTCATTTGACAGATGATGTGGAATATACCCTATCAATGGATCATGCGCACTTGTTTGATCCGTCAGTGTATCAGGAATGATTTTTCTTTCTATTAATCTTTGAAGAAGATTTACTGCATTAGTCAATACGCCAATGCTAATCGCTTTTTTCTCATTTTTGTATTGTATAGCTTTGTCTATTGCCTCATCAATGTTAGTATACTTCTCATCAAGGTATTTTGTTTCTATTCTTTTGTCGATTCTCCACTCTTCCACTTCTGCAACCAAGGCAACCCCTTCATTCATAGTTATAGCTAATGGTTGAGCGCCACCCATACCACCTAAACCTGCTGTAACGTTTAATGTACCTTTTAATGTTCCTCCAAAATGTTTCATCGCAGCCGAACCATAAGTTTCATAGGTACCCTGAACAATACCCTGGCTTCCTATGTAAATCCAACTACCAGCAGTCATTTGACCATACATCATCAATCCTTTTTTTTCCAACTCATCAAAATGTTTCCAATTAGCCCAATTGGGAACCAACTGAGAATTGCTTATTAAAACCCTGGGTGCATCTTTATGGGTCTTTAGCATTGCAACAGGTTTGCCACTTTGAATTAACAAGGATTCATCTTCCTCTAATTCTTTCAGTGCTTTGATAATCAAATCGAGTGATTCAATATTTCTTGCAGCTTTTCCCCGACCTCCGTAAACAATTAATTCCTCAGGTCTTTCAGCAACTTCAGGATCAAGATTATTTAACAACATTCTTAAAGCTGCTTCTTGCACCCATCCTTTACAATTTAACGTAGTTCCTGTTGGCGTTTTATATTTAGCGAAATCATATACCGGCGAGAGAGTTGACATAATCAATTATTATATTATTTTTTAAAAAAGTAAAATCATCAAATTGAATAGATTCTGATAAATTCAATTGCTTTTTTCATGTCGTCATGTAATATCCTATCAGCATCATTGAAAGAAACCTTTTCTCTAAAAGAAACAATTATTTTTTCCAAATGTTCGGAAGTTTTTAAAGGTCTTCTAAATTCAATCGCTTGAACTGCAGTCAGCAATTCAATAGCCAGTACTTTTTCTACATTATCTATAACCCTTTTGCATTTTACCGCACCATTAGCGCCCATACTTACATGGTCTTCCTGATTGATACTAGAAGGAATAGAATCTACACTACTGGGAGTACATAATTGCTTGTTTTCGCTAACAATTCCTGCTGCTGTATATTGAGGAATCATAAAACCTGAATTCAACCCTGGATTCTTAACAAGAAATGGAGGAAGGTTTCGTAAACCACTGATCAATTGGTAGGTTCTTCGTTCACTGATATTGGCTAATTCACTCATTGCGATAGAAAGAAAATCTAGTGCCAATGCCAGTGGTTGACCATGAAAATTGCCTCCACTTATAATTAAATCTTCATCAGGAAAAATGTTTGGGTTATCTGTTACCGAATTTATCTCTTTTATAAAAACAGATTGAACATAGTTAATGGTATCCAATGTAGCTCCATGTACCTGAGGAATACACCTGAATGAATATGGATCCTGTACCTGCGATTTTTTTTGAATTGCAATTTCACTTCCTTCCAATAATTTTCTCATTTCTTCAGCAACACTTACCTGACCATGATGAGATCTTACTGCATGAATGTTTTTATTGAATGGATAAGTTACACAATCAAAACCTTCAAAACTAATGGCAGCAATAACATTGGCCCATTTCATCAATTTGTCTGCTTTGATTAAATTATGTATTCCATACGAACTCATGAATTGAGTGCCATTGATAAGTGCCAATCCTTCTTTACTTTGTAATTTAATTGGTTTCCAACCAAGTGTTTGAAGCACCTCTGAAGAAGGTTGTTTTTTAACATTGTAATAAACTTCACCTAGTCCTATGAGTGGAAGACAGAGATGGCTTAATGGAGCTAGATCACCAGATGCACCCAATGAACCCTGAGTAAAAATTACGGGTAAAATATCATTATTGTACATTTCAATCAATCGTTCAACTGTGATGGTTTGAACACCTGAATGACCATAGCTGAGTGATTTGATTTTTAATAACAACATCATTTTGACAATATCAGACGGCACTTCATCTCCCAATCCGCAAGCATGAGATTTAATAAGATTCTCTTGAAGGATTTCTAATTGTGAATTGTCAATTCTCACATTCTGCAAATAACCAAAACCTGTATTAATTCCGTAAAACAATTGATCATCCGACTTTATTTTTTCATCCAGATAAGTTCTGCAACGAGCAATTGTTTCCTTTGTCTCTTTTTTTAAAAGAATTCTATTAAATTCTGATATTTTTTTTACTTGTTCAAAACTGATATCATTATTACCAATTTCATAGATTTTTTCTGACATATTGAATTATTCATTAAAGAAATAATTGCCCAAAAGTAAAGAAAAGACTATAATAATGACTGAGTAAATCATTAGTTTTATGCATAAAATATCTAAATGGTTAGAATTGTTTTAATGTTGACAATACTTTTAAGTCAAATTTTCGGATTTAGTCAAACAATACAACTGGTAAATTCCGGAACCAAATCATCTTTCAGAGGTTTGTCTGTTGTGAATGATAAAATAATTTGGGTCAGCGGAAGTAACGGAACTGTTGGGAAAAGTACCGATGGTGGCACTAATTGGAAATGGCATATTATTAAAGGATTTGAAAAAACTGATTTCAGAGATATTGAAGCATTTGATAAATCAAATGCAATTATTATGGGAATAGATTGTCCTGCTGTTATGCTAAAGACAACCGATGGAGGTAACAGCTGGAAGGTCGTTTACCATGATACTACAAAAGGAATGTTTTTGGATGCTATGGATTTTAAGAATAAAAAAAGGGGGGTTGTAATTGGAGATCCATTAAACGGAAGGATCTTTTTATGCAAAGGCTCATTCAAAAAAAATAATTGGAAAATAATGGATTCAATTGAAAGACCTTTACTTGATAGTGGAGAAGCTTGTTTTGCAAGCAGTGGGACGAATATTCGTTTTATAAATAGAAAGAAATATATTTTCATAACAGGTGGTAAATCATCACATTTATATTATAAGGGAAAGAAAATAAAAATTCCAATTGTTCAGGGTACTGAAAGCACCGGCGCTAATTCAATTGCCATTAAAGACAAAAAGCATTTTATTATTGTTGGAGGAGATTTTAATGATAAAGAAAAAAGTAGCAACAACATAGCTATTACAACTGACGGAGGTATTTCATGGAAACAACCCATAACCGTACCCAACGGATACAGAAGTTGTATT
>CAMCAY010000040.1 GCA_945872815.1 Chitinophaga pinensis | reverse complement strand
TATAATTACTGATTGAAATCATTCCCTTTTATATGTTAAAAAACTGTAAAGAAGAACTGGAATGAAAAAAATAAATTTGCTTTTTGTACCTTTAGCACATTATTTGATTATTGTTACAAGTATGAAGCAATTTTTATTTCTATTTACTTTTTTGTTGTTTTCCTTATTTTTATTCTCACAACAACAAATCAAGAGTAATGATAGTGCCTCATTGAATTCAGGTTCACTACTTTTTTTAAAAGAAGAATCTTTTGATTTTGGTAAAATTCCTCAGGGAAAACCTGTCAGTCATATTTTTGAGATTCAAAACACAGGTAAAAGTTCTTTAAAATTGGATAATGTCCAAGCAAGTTGTGGTTGTACCACTCCAGAATGGGAAAGAAATAAAGAAATACTAAGCGGAGAAAAAAGTGTCATAAAAGTTGGATACAACGCCGCCTCTGAAGGACCTTTTACTAAAAACATAACTATAACCTACAACGAAACACAAAATAAATTGATTACCATAAAAGGGGAAGTTTGGAAAACACCCTCTTCAAGTGCCCCTTCCAACGAAGGGCTAAACGAATTAAAAGATTAAATCAAACACAATAATTTCAAAAAACCAAAAAAAATAACAAATGAAAAAACTACTATTGTCATTAACAGCTTTGGTATTAACTACCGGACTATTCGCTCAAAAGAAAGCAGATGAAGTTGCTAAGTTCAAAACCGAAACCATTGATCTTGGTAAAATTATGCAAGACCATCCTACTGCAGCAATTTTTGAAGTTACCAATATCAGCGATGCTCCATTGCTCATTGAGCAGGCAAACCCAACTTGCGGTTGCACTATTAGTGATTATACTAAAGAACCTATTGCTCCAGGAAAAACCGGAACAATTAAAGCTACTTACAATGCTAAGAACTTAAACATGTTTGAAAAGCACCTGACTGTAAAATTTGCTGGCGTTGATGATGTAAAAAGCATCACTATCAAAGGTGAAGTAATTAAAGATGAAGCTGCTGAAGCAGCTAAAGCTGCAAAAGCCGCTGAAGAAGCTGCCGCTGCTGCAAAAACAGCTGCTCCAGAAGCAAGCATGTCTGCACCTGCAGCAACAAAAGAAGTTAAAGAAGAAAAAGTAGTTGCAAAAGACGGAAAAGCAAAAGCTGCCGCACCTGTTAAAAAAACAACAACTCCAACTTCAACTAAAAAACCTCAATAATTTAAGTTACTATAAGGTTATAAAAAACCCTGCCCTGAGCAGGGTTTTTTAATTAGAATAGATTGACAGTAGTTAATCGTACTTGATTGTAATTCATTTAATAAAAATTCTACAATCAAAAAAATCATTTATTAGAGTATCTTCACAATATGTTTATCAATGCAATTGAAATAGCAACAGCTTTCACAAGATCAATTCACACCATTTCCAGGACATTCCAATCAAATAATATTTTCCCTGGATCTGCAACCCTCTTTTTTATTAATGAAGACGGCTATGCAATCACTTGCAAACATGTTGCAGAGATGATTATTCAAGCAGATAAAATCAATGATCATTATCGTTTATTTCTTAAGGAAAAAAAGAAAGTTGAAACCAATGAAACTTTACTCAAAGAACTTGAGAATAAATACCAGCTTAATTCAGATACAATCATACAACTAAAAACGAATTTTGTAAATTGTGTAGACACTATTTCAGGATTCAATATTCATCTACACCCTTCTGCAGACCTTGCCATCATTAAGTTTAATGGATATAATACAATTCACTATAACAATTGTGCAAAATTCCCTAAAGATACCAGTATCATTAAACAAGGTAAATTTTTATGCAGATTAGGTTTTCCTTTTCCCGAGTTTACAAATTTTAAAATAAATGAAGTCACTAATGAAATTGAGTGGACGAATGAAGGTAAAAACAGTTCTCCATGCTTTCCAATAGAAGGCATGATCACCAGATTTTTAGGAGGTGATAAAAACGATATTTTGGGAATTGAAATGAGTACTCCTGGACTTAGAGGACAAAGCGGCGGACCACTTTTCGATGAAAAAGGAATTGTGTACGGCATGCAATCAAGTACCAAACATTTACATCTTGGTTTTGATTTGGAAGACAAAGAAATAATTATCAACAACCAGACAAAAAAAATATCAGATTACTCCTTTATTCACCTGGGTCAATGTATTCATGCAGATATAATCAAAGCATTTTTAAAACAACACAATGTATCTTTTTATGAATGCTAATTTTACACTCTTTTTCAAATTTCAATTTTTATTCTAGGTTTAAAACCTTGTTCGTTTTCAATATATTTGCAGCATGTTATCAATCAGCCAAAGAGGGCAACTTATGCCCGCATCACCTATCAGAAAGCTTGTTCCTTACGCAGAAGCTACCAAGAAAAAAGGAATAAAAGTATTTCATCTGAATATCGGACAGCCGGATATTGAAACACCTGCTGCTTGTTTGGACGCTGTAAAAAACACCAACTTGCATGTGTTGGAATACAGCCATAGTGCCGGGAATGAGAGTTATCGAAAAAAACTGACCGAATACTATGCTAAAAATAATATACATATTACACCCAATGAAATTATTGTAACAACTGGTGGAAGTGAAGCCATATTGTTTGGCTTTATGGCATGTTTAGACAGTGGAGACGAAGTGATTATTCCCGAGCCTTTTTATGCAAACTACAATGGTTTTGCCGTACAAGCGAATGTAAAAGTAGTTCCTATTGGAAGCAATATTGAGTCAGGATTTTCTCTTCCTCCAATAACAGATTTCGAAAAAGCTATTACACCAAAAACCAAAGCAATTGTAATATGCAATCCCAACAACCCTACCGGCTATTTATATAGCGCAGCGGAAATGGAAGTATTGAAAAATATTGTCATCAAGCATAATTTATTTTTGTTTGCAGATGAAGCATATCGGGAATTCTGCTACGAAGGTTCCCATACAAGTGCCATGCATTTGAAAGGAGCCGAACAACATGTAATATTGATGGATACAATCAGTAAAAGATATAGTGCTTGTGGCGGTAGAATTGGTGCTTTCATTACTAAGAATCAGGAAGTTTTAAATGCAGCTATGAAATTTGCACAAGCAAGATTAAGTCCACCTTACTACGCACAAATTCTTGGTGAAGCAGCAGTTGATCTTCCCGAAAATTATTTTGACACCACCAAAACAGAATATAAACTAAGAAGAGATTTACTAGTAAAAAGACTAAACAATATGGAGGGTGTTTACTGCCCCAATCCTGGTGGAGCATTTTATGCAATGGCACGCTTACCCATAGATGATTGTGATACATTCTGTCAATGGTTACTGGAATCTTTTTCACACAATGGCGCTACCATTATGCTTGCGCCTGCTACCGGTTTTTACAGTACATCGGGTTTAGGAAAAAATGAAGTACGACTTGCTTATGTTTTAAATACTGAAGCAATCAATCAGGCAATGGACTGTCTGGAAGTAGCATTAAAAGAATATCCAGGAAGAAAATAATTAACCTTATCTAGCACCAGGTGGACAATTTGTGCGAATATAATTAGAGTATAAAGTAGACATATGCTCTGTTGTTCCCTCCCCTTCTCTGATACTGTGTGTACGATTGGGATATTCCATAAATTGAAACTGTTTATTGTATTTTATCAGCTCATTAATCAATGCCTCTGAATTGCTGTAATGAACGTTGTCGTCACCACTTCCATGTATCAATAAAAGATTTCCTTTTAATCCTTTTGCATAATTGATGGCAGATCCTTTTATATAATCCTCCATATTCTCTTGCTGCAATCCCATGTATCTTTCTGTATAAATATTATCATAAAATAAAAGATTAGAGACAGGTGCAATGGAAATGCCTGTTTTAAAAATATCTGGAAATTGAAACATTAAATGCAAAGTGGAAGAACCCCCACCACTCCAACCCCATACTGCTATTCGATCTTTATCAATGTATGGATATTCCATTATTTTTTTTACACCCATAGCCATATCCCTGATATTGATTTGTCCATTTCTTCTGTAAATGGCTTTTCTCCATGCAGCCCCTCTCAATGAAGGAGTTCCCCTATTGTCAATCGACAATTGTATATATCCTTCCTCACTCATATTTCCATCATAAAGAAAATTATCATGATTACCATATACATCATCTATTGTTGTTGCCGCAGGCTCTCCATACACATACACTACTAAAGGATATTTTTTGGCTGGGTCAAAATTTAGGGGTTTACGAATCCAAGCATCCAATAAGATGTTGTCAATCGTTGCCACTTTTATATATTCAACATTGGTTGTCTTGTCTGTTTTAATATTTTTGGAAATTGATTTGTCATTATTTAAAACTTTATTCTCTGGAAGAGTAATCCATTCTGATACTTCCGGGGTATTGAAATTACTGAAACTGTGTTTTGCAATTCTGGCATTGGGTGAAATCACATATTGATGAGTTCCCTTTAAATTTACAGTACTCAATAACTCAGGTTCTTCTTTCGAAGATTTTATCTGATTATTGATTTTAACTCTATACAAGTATAATTGAGTGGCATTGTTGGGAGATGCAGAAAAATAAACATAATTATTCGCTTCATCAATTGCCTTTATCTGACCTATATCATAATCTCCTTTGGTCAGCAAACTGATATTCTTCCCGTCTTTGCTAATCTTGTAAATATGCCTCCATCCGTCTTTTTCACTTATCCAAATAAAGTCTTGTTTGTTATTAATCCAATTCCATCCTGAAGGATCATCTGCATTTAAATCAACCCAGGAATCATCTGTTTCTGCCCAAAATGTTTTTGCATTTCCATCCACTGTATTACAATAAATCAATTTACTTTCTTGTTGTTTTCTGTCCAACTGCTGAACAATCAATTCATCATTGTCACTCCACTCCATTCTTGGCAAGTAATGCTGACGAGGATCTCCTTCTATCTTCATCCATTTATTTATACCATTTGAAAGTGTTACTACGCCTATTCGAACAGGTGAAGGAGCTTCTCCAACTTTTGGATACTCAACAGGAATTATTTTTGAGTACACCGAATCAGTATTGTTAATCATAAAGAAGTCCCTGATTTTATTTGCATCTACTTGCCAGTATGCAATCTGTTTACTGTCAGGTGACCATCTGAAACCATCCCTACACCCAAACTCCTCTTCGTATACCCAATCAAATGTGCCGTTAATTAGTTTTCTCGTTCCATCTGTTGTTAGTTTTCGAATAATACCCGTAGATACATCTTCTGTGAAGATATTGCGTTCACTAACATAGGCAATATTTTTACTGTCAGGGGAAAACTTAGCAAACATCAATGACTGCGATGACAATCCTTTTCCCAACTGACGTAGTTTATTCTTAGCAATATCCAATACCCAATAGTCTCCTCTTGTTTTGTATCTCCAAACTTTAGCAGCATTTACGTACAACAATATTTTATTGTTATCCGGACTAAACATAAAATCTTCTATGACCAACGGTAAAACGGACCCATTCGGAACAAAGGATTCCTTTTTTATTATTATAGTCTGCGCCTCACTTTTAGGATCTATTTTCACAAGATTTCCTTCTGTTATTTTCATATAAGAAAGTCCGTCTTTTGTCCATTTTATTGATAGTTTTTGTGCAAACGAAAATTGGACACATAAGAAAAAACAAATCGATAGAATTTTTCTAATACTGCATTTAATTGGATGTCTCAAGGATATTAATTTTAATAATCAAGAAAATAATTTGTAAAGAAAGCTAAAATAAGAAATAGTAAATTATTTTGACCAAGTTGTGTGCAAAAAGAAACTTAATTTTGTAAATAATACCTTTATGCAAAAAGAAAAATTAAGATTAGATAAATATCTATGGTCTATTCGATTGTTTAAAACCAGGTCTATGGCTTCTGAAGCATGTGAAAAAGGTAAAGTAAAATACAAAGGAGAAAATGCCAAAGCCTCTAAAAATATTTCCATTGATGATGAATTTGAGGTGAAAACAACTCATAAAAAATGGGTCATTAGAGTGAAAGAATTATTATACAATCGAGTTCAATATTCAGAAGCGATTAATTTTTACATAGATATAACAACGGCCGAAGAAATAGAGAGAATAAAATTTGAAGCAGCTGCATTTCACACAGGAAAAAGATTAAGCAAAGTTGGAAGGCCAACCAAAAAGAATAAAAGAGACTTGGATAATTTTATGGAAGGCTAATTTCATCATACTTTAATAAAATGAACGAAATAAATGAATATTGACATCATAAGTGTTGTTCCTGACATTTTGAGTGGTCCGTTTTCGCATTCAATCATGAAACGTGCTCAGGATAAAGGACTACTTAAAGTAAATGTAATCAACCTGAGAGATTATACTACCTATGCAAGAGCTCAAGTGGATGACTATCCTTTTGGTGGTGGAGCTGGAATGGTGATGATGATCGAGCCTTTGGTAAATGCTATTGAAGCATTGCAAAAAATTACTCCATACGATGAAGTTATTTTTTTAACGCCCGATGGTGAAACCTTCAATCAAAAAACTGCCAATTCCTTATCCTTAAAAAACAATTTATTATTGATTTGCGGACATTATAAAGGTATTGATCAACGCTTCAGGGATCATTTTATTACAAAGGAAATATCTATAGGAGATTATGTTCTAAGTGGTGGAGAGCTTGCCGCAGCGGTAATTACAGATGCAATTGGAAGATTGATTCCCGGTGTACTGAATGACGAGACTTCCGCGTTGACAGATTCTTTTCAGGACAACCTTCTCGCGCCACCTGTCTATACGAGACCAGAAATTTTCAGAGGCTGGAAAGTTCCCGATGTACTAATGAGTGGTAATCACAAAATGATAGAAACATGGAGACAAGAGCAAGCCATGATTAGGACTCAGGAGAGAAGACCGGATTTACTGGACTAATTTTTTCTTACCCAAACATATTCCGCAAATCCAAGTAAGTCCCAAAACAGATTCCCTTCCAGTTTTTTCCCCTTCATTAAATAAACAATTATCCTAAAGGGCATCGCAAGCATAAACCAAATATTTCTTCTGATTCCACCTTTCAATACAACACAATTATTTTCTTTGAATAATTTGGTAAGTTCTGCTACCGAATAAACCCTTACATGAGTAGCATCATCGTTGAAGTTTAGTGAGCCATACATAGAGGGAAGTTTGGTGCTTTTAATACCGGGGTATTCAATATACAAATACCCTCCTGAAACAAGCTTAGGCAATAATTTTTTGATTACCTCGTCACCATTGTGAAGATGTTCAATTACGTGAACCATCCAGATTCCGTCAAAATAATTATCAGGTATAACCGACATATCCAACTTTGTCAAATCCATTTCATAGAAACCCGACATTAATTTAAAATCCTCTTCGCTGTTGTTGTAATCTCTTTCCAAGTCCACGCCATGATATTCACACTGAGGGAATACTCGCTTTATTTTAGAAGCTGAGTGATTGCCTGCTCCAATATCCAACAGACGAAAGGGCTTACTTGAAAAAGATTTTTTCAAATAGGAAATCTTCGAAACAAAAGTAGAAGCGAATCTCTTTAACTGCATAAGCAAATATAACATAATTAGTACAAGTTAGTTAGTATTGGCTCGGCAATTTGAGGAGAAATTTATTTGATTATAAACATTTCTTTGCGAATTAATATGCATTAAAACAATATTACAAGTTGTATTTTTGATTGAAAGAAAAAAATATGTCAACTTTTTCAGTAAGCGGAAATATTGTAAATATCAATGGTAAAAATATCTCATGGGGAACAGTACATATTAAAGACCATGTAATCGAAAAAATAATTCTGGAACAAAGTGAAAAAAAAGGAGAGCCTTATATTTTACCTGGATTTATTGATAGCCATGTTCATATAGAAAGTTCCATGTTGGTTCCTTCAGAATTTGCAAAGCTTGCAGTAGTACACGGCACAGTTGGCACCATCAGTGATCCTCATGAAATAGCAAATGTATGCGGAATGGAAGGGGTATATTATATGATTGAAAACAGTAAAACTGTTCCATTCAAATGTACATTTGGAGCACCGAGCTGTGTGCCTGCAACCATCTTCGAAACAGCAGGTGCCTCTATAAATGCTGCAGATGTTGATGAACTTTTGAAACTTCCAGAGATTAAGTATTTAAGCGAAATGATGAATTTTCCGGGAGTGCTGAATAAAGATTCCGAAGTGATGGCGAAAATTGCTTCTGCAAAAAAATACAACAAGCCCGTTGATGGCCACGCACCAGGATTGCGTGGAGATGCAGCAAAAAAATATATTGAAGCTGGCATCACAACAGATCATGAGTGCTTTACCGCTGAAGAAGCGTTGGACAAACTGAACAATGGAATGAAAATTCTCATAAGAGAAGGCAGTGCAGCAAAAAACTTTGAAGCATTAATCAATTTAATGCATGACTACTCAGACAGAATGATGTTTTGCAGTGATGACAAACATCCTGATAGTCTTGCAGCAGGACACATCAACCAATTGTGCGCAAGAGCAGTGGAAAAAGGAATTGATATTTTCAATATTTTAAAAGCTGCCTGTATCAATCCGGTAGAGCATTATAAAATGAATGTAGGACAACTACAGCAAGATGACCCAGCTGACTTTATCATTTTAAAAGACCTTACTCATTTCGAAGTAATAAGCACTTACATTGATGGGCAAAAGGTTGCAGAAAATGGAAAATCCCTTATTAATGCTCCAACAGCAAGTGTAATCAACCAATTTGATTGCAAAGAAAAAAAACCATCAGATTTTGAAGTAAATTTTCAAAATGAAAAAGAAATATTTGTTATTGAAGCACTTGATGGGCAATTAATTACAAATAAAATTTCGACCAAACCCACTATCATAAATAATTTGATTGTTCCTGATATACAAAATGACATTTTAAAGATCGTTGTAGTTAACAGATATCATAATGCTCCTGTCGCAAAAGCTTTTATTAAAAATATTGGCCTAAAAAAAGGAGCACTAGCCTCTTCTGTTGCACATGACAGTCACAATATAGTAGCCGTAGGTGTTGATGATGAGAGTATTTGTAAAGCTGTGAATGCAGTAATCAGATGCGGAGGAGGAATTAGTGCAGTGGATGACAACAATACAAAAATACTTGAATTACCTGTCGCAGGGCTTATGAGCACTTCAAATGGGTACAATGTTGCAGAAGCCTACACTGAAATAGATCAATTTTCAAAAGAAATTTTAGGCAGTAAATTAAGTGCGCCATTCATGACATTGTCCTTTATGGCTCTACTGGTTATTCCACATCTGAAATTAAGCGACAAAGGATTGTTTGATGGAGACACATTCAGCTTTTTGTAAAATCTGTCTTTAAACTGCTGAATTAATTTTAATAGTAGTTTAATTTATTTTAGATTTGTTCAACTTTATCAATTGATTGAATTTCTTTCAGTCAACTAAATTAAATACGCCTCATGGTAATAAATTTAAGCGAACATCATTCTTTACTCACAAATTGGGTAAGTGAGATCAGAGATATCAGCATTCAAAACGACAGACTTAGATTCAGAAGAAATCTTGAGAGAATCGCAGAAGTAATCGGATATGAAATTTCAAAACAATTGAATACTGCCGAAAAAGAAATAACTACCCCAATGGGGAAATATACAGGTAAGGTTTTGCAACAACAACCGGTATTGGCTACCATTCTTCGAGCTGGTCTTGCTATGCATAACGGACTCCTGAATTATTTTGACAAAGCAGACAATGCTTTTTTAAGTGCTTATCGTAAACACAACCCAGATGGTAGTTTTGATATCAGTTTGGAATACCTAAGTTGTCCGGATTTAAATGACAGAGTAGTTATTTTAAGCGATCCGATGTTGGCAACTGGTGCGTCTTTGGTAAAATCTGTTCAACATCTTCAAAAACAAGGAAAATATAAAAAAGTGCATATTGTTTGTGCTATTGCTTGTACTGTAGGAATTGAGCATGTATTAAGTGAACTGCCGGATGTAACAATATGGTGTGGTGATATAGACAATGAACTAACTTCAAAGGGATATATCGTTCCCGGTTTAGGAGATGCCGGAGACTTGGCATTTGGGACAAAAATGCAATGTTAAATATTGTTATCATTGAATGATATTCATTAAATCATTTAAAATAAATACATTAAACTCATCTTGCATATCTATATAAAATAGCCGCTTATTAACAGTTTTTTAAAGCTATTTTATTATCTTTACCTGAAGTACAAATTAAGATGAAAAAATTTATCCATTTAATAGTATTGCTATTTTTATACATAGGTGTGCGTGCTCAGGATCCGCATTTCTCTCAGTTCTTTGCATCTCCCTTAACTCTTAATCCTGCATTTACAGGAAAAATAGATGGTGTTTGGAGACTTGCAACAAACCATAGAGATCAATGGCCTTCCATTCCAAAGGCTTATGTTACGACCAGTGCATCCCTTGATTTTCCTTTGATGAGAAAGCGTTTACCCGAGGGAGATGTTTTTGGTTTAGGTATTTCAGGTTTATCAGATGCCAGTGCCAATAGTGCATTGAAATTAAATTACCTTTCTATGGCCTTATCTTATCATAAAGCCCTTGATGAGGATGGGTACAATACTATTGGTGCAGGATTTCAGGGAACTTACTGCAGCTCCATGCTTGATTTCACAAAACTTACATTTGAAGATGAATTGGGAAGAAATGGTTTTTCTCAAGGAACTTCCGCAGAATTTCAAGGAATCAATCCTTTGAATTCAAAAGTGAACTATCTGGACATGAATGCAGGAATTTTGTTTTCCGGTTCAACAGATGGATTCAATAACTATTATGCAGGTGTGTCTATGTACCACATCAATAAACCTAGTGTTAGTTTTCGCAACAACAATAGTAATTCAAATTGGTTTTTAACCAACAGATTTACCATACATGGTGGTGGAAAAATTCCATTAAATGATTACGGACTTGATTTAAATGCCTCTATCATACACCAAATACAAAACAAATCAAGTGAAACTGTAGTTGGTGGAGCAGTGTCTTTTCGTGCAGGAGGCTATGATGAAAAACCAAACAATGTTTCAATTGGATCATGGTTGCGATTGAACGATGCCTTGATTCCATATATCGGCCTTGAAATAGGTGACCTCAGATTTGGTGCAAGCTATGATGTAAACATCAGTGATTTGAAAGCTGCCACCAATAGTAAAGGAGGTTCTGAATTTTCTTTGATTTACATCAAACATCCTGAAGAATACAAGGGAATACCTTGTCCTAAATTTTAATTATCCATCATTCATACAACATACATAGTTGTTGTTTTTGTTTTTTCCTGATAAATATAATCTATGCTTAAAGAAATAGTCATTTCCTTTCAAGCTTATCTGGAAGCACATCGGTTCATAAAAAAACACCAATTGTGGAAATGGATTATTATACCAGGTGTTATCTACAGCATTTTACTCATCATTGGATTTTATTTATTTATTTCTTCCTACAATGATGCCACTAAATGGATGTTTGAAGAACTTCACCTCGAAAAATGGCTGGAAAAGTTTGAAGATTCGTGGCTGGGATTTTTTTTTATCATAGGGAAGATCTTTATTGATTTGTTGTTGTTTTTTGCCTATTTCTCCTTTTTTAAATTTTTCTTTTTGATTGTAGCATCACCTGTTTTTGCTATACTCAGTGAAAAAACCGAATACCTAATCAAGGGCGATTTCTTCTACTTTGATTTTACACAAATGATGCATGATGTTTTCAGAAATATAAAAGTTTCAATCAAAAATGTTTCATCACAAACTATTTACATACTCGGACTATTATTTGTTGCCTTTGTACCATTAGTAGGATGGATTACTCCTTTAGTTTTTATTTTTATTGATTGCTATTATCTTGGATTTTCAATGCTTGATTACAGTAATGCGAGAAACAACCTTTCTGCAATTGAAAGCATGGATTTTATAAGTCATCATCGCGGGCTTGCAATAGGTAATGGGATGATATTTTACTCATTGCACTTGATTCCATTTATAGGATGCATTTTTGCTCCCGGCTATTCTGTAATAGCTGCTACTTTAAGTTTGCATCAGGCGAAAAAAAAACAAATCATTTTATAAGCAATGCCGAGCATTTACCTGATACCCTCCTTTATTGCTGAAAATGCAACAAATACAATACCAACATACATTATTCATTCTGTAAGAAATTGTCAAGTAATTTTTGCCGAAAATGAAAGGACAGCAAGAAGATTTCTAAAATCAATAGATGCGTCCATCATAATTGATGACTTTGAATGGCATACAATACATAAATCGGAATCACAACAGATTTCTCATTTTAAGGACGCAGTACGTTCCAATAAAAACATAGCCATCATCAGTGAAGCCGGTTGTCCGGGAGTGGCAGATCCAGGTCAGGAACTTATCGCTGTTGCTCAGGAAATGGATTGTACAATAAAACCGCTTGTTGGACCAAGCTCAATATTGTTAGCCCTTATGGCAAGCGGTATGAACGGACAACAATTTGAATTTATAGGGTACTTGCCTATTGACAATTCTGAAAGAATAAAAAAAATTAAGGAGCTTGAACTGCAATCTGCAAAAAATAACAGCACAAAAATTTTTATTGAAACACCCTACAGAAACAATCAATTGTTTGAATGTCTTTTACAAAATTGTAATCCTACAACCAAACTATGTGTAGGTAAAAACATCACTTCTCAAGAGGAATTCATCGTTACTAAACGAATCAAAGAATGGAAACAACACAAACCGGAATTGCATAAAATACCTACGATATTTTTATTGCATGCTGGGTCATAGTATTCATTATTCCATTTTCATCAAAGAACTATTTTCAATTAAACAATCAATATTTTTATTGGTAACTTGCATTCTGTAACAACAGAGAATACGATATGAATATAGCAATTGTTTGCTACCCTACTTTTGGAGGGAGCGGTGTTTTGGCAACTGAATTGGGAAAAGTACTTGCAGAAAAAGGACACAATATTCATTTTATCACTTATCAACAACCAGTCAGATTAAGTGGATTTCATGCGAATATATTTTATCATGAAGTGAGTGTCCCAACCTATCCTCTTTTTGATTTCCCCCCTTATGAAACAGCTCTTGCAAGTTCTATGGTGGATGTTGTTAACAATCATCACATTGATGTTTTACATGTTCACTATGCCATACCTCATGCAGCAGCCGCATTCATGGCAAAACAAATCCTATTGAAGGAAGGAAAAAATATTCCCGTGATTACAACGCTTCATGGAACGGATATTACATTGGTGGGAAGAGATAAGACATACAGCCCGGTGGTAACATTTTCAATGGAGGAAAGTGATATACTGACTGCAGTATCTTATAATTTAAAAGAAGAAACTTATAAAAATTTTTCAATCAATAAACCAATTGAAGTCATTCACAATTTTGTTGACATTAAACGCTTCAATAAAAAACCAGTGGATGCATTCAGGAAATTGATTTCTCCCAACAATGAAAAAATAATTGTTCATGCATCTAATTTTCGAAAATTAAAAAGGGTAATGGATGTAGTGCAAACATTCTTATTGATCAGAAAACAAATTCCTGCTAAGTTATTACTGATTGGTGACGGGCCTGACAGAAATGAGATAGAGTCTTTTACTCGCTCCTGCCCCGAATGCAGAGAAATCACTTTTTTGGGTAAACAGGAACAAATAGAAGACATTCTTCCCATTGCCGATTTGTTTCTTTTACCTAGTGAATATGAAAGCTTTGGTTTGGCTGCCTTGGAAGCTATGGCAGCCGAAGTTCCGGTAATATCAACCAATGCGGGAGGATTGCCAGAAATTAATATTGACGGATTTTCCGGCTTTATGAGTAATGTTGGAGATATTCAGGACATGAGTAAAAAAGCGATTCATATTCTTTCAGATGAAAAAACCCTGAGGGAATTTAAAGCAAATGCAATTATTCAGGCGAGTAAATTTGGAATTGATAAAATTGTTCCCCAATACGAGGCACTTTATCAAAGCCTAATAAAATAGTCAGTTTATCTCCTGCGCAACCATTTCTCCGGATCATAATTACTGCTTTCATTGCTGATATAAAAATCGATTGCACCCACCCCATCAAAATTGGCAGCCACCCTTCCAAGCACCTGACCCGTTTTAATATCTTGCCCTTTGCGAACAGTTACTCCGTTTAAATTGCTATAGGTTGTAAAATATCTTCCATGTTGTATAATCACTACTGTCATATCCTCAACCGGTTGAACTGCTGTTACTGTTCCGTCAAAAACTGCTTTTACAGAACTGCCAATATCAGATGATATCGTTACAGATGTCACATCCATAATTGTACCACTAGGTAAAGAGTTTTTTCCGAAATGCATCAATATCAATCCTCTGTCTAAAGGCCAAGGCAATGAACCCCTGTTTTTTTCAAAGTTCGCATTCAACGCAATATTTTCTGCATTCAATAATATACTCTCCGTTTTTGCTGTACTTCGAACTTCTGTCTTAGCAGTGGTTTCTTTTTTTACATTTGTTGCATTATCTCTTTTGTCTGCTGTTTTTGAATTCTTCGCATTTCTTTCTTCCAGTCTAATTCTTTCCTTTTCAGCATTTGCCTTTGCCAATGCCTCCCTCCTTGCATCTTCCTGAGCTCTTTTAATGGCAGCAGCAATAGCATTGTTAACTTTCTGCATTTGTTTTTGCTTTGCTACAATTTGCTTATTTAGTTGCTTGCCTTGTTTTTTAAGTTCTAATAAAATACGGTCTTTTTCTTTTTGTTGAGCTTCCAATTGGGCCATTTCTTTGCTTTGCACATCCAGCACTTTATTTTTTTCTTCTTTTGTTTGACCCAAATCGACTATTTTGTCTTTTCGAAGAACCTGTGTTCTTCTAATGTTATCGCCTTGCATTTCGCGATAGCTTCGGTAACTTTTAAGGTAAGCGATTCGTTTCATTGCATCATTAAAATTTGAGGCAGAGAAAATAAAATTTAAAAAATCATAACTGCTTCTGTTTTTGTAAGCGTACACCATACTTTTAGCGTATTCTTGCTTAAGCGTATCAAGAAGTTTGTCATATCGGCGAATATCCTTTGATATTTTGTACATATTGTTATCAAGCACATTCAAATCCTTGTTGATGTTGTCTATAACCCTGTCTTGTAGATTTACTTTCTTAGAGATTAAATTATATTGAAGGAGATTTTCTTTTGTTTGCAATTTATTTTTATTCAGCAATTTTTCTGTTTCCTCAATTTCTTTTTTTAATTGATTGCGTTGTTTTTCCAACTCTTCTCTTGATGCAGGTTGTGCAAATGCAATCAGACAAAGAAATGAAAGTAGTATTGTGGATAAAAGAAATTTAGGCATTTATAAAATTTATTAGCTTAAACAAAAATACAATCCCTGATACAATTAAATGAATAATTATCTTGAGCGAATTTAATTATCATTTTCGTTTGTAGCTTTTAGGAACATTGAAAGCAACGGATAATTCTTTGTTAAACTCATATTGTTTAAATGAAAGCTTTATATCAAGTCGGTTTTTTTCGGAAGCTACAATCTGCCTTTCTTTTGAGAAATTGAATCCATTAGCAAATTCATAACCATCATATAAAATATCTGCCGTTCGGCTTCTGGTAACATCCACATCATCCATTTTGCTATGAAGCATTAAATGATTTGAATTGGAAATTGTAAGTAAATTTTTAAAATATTCATCTATAGTAGTTAGAAAAACATATCCATCCTTCTCTCTAAATGCATTAACACTGTCACTGATGAAAACAGGATTGCCAATGATGATATCCTGCAATGTTTTAAAATCAAAAGGAATTTGAGTCAATTCCTGCAAGTAATCTAAAGACCTGAACTTAACTTCTTTATCTTGTTTGTTAATCAGAATAACGCTGTCATTTGTTATCAAGACTCTATATACTTCTACATTTAAAAAAGATGCAGACAAAGACATCCAGATAGCGCTATCTTTTATAATTCTCACAACTGCTGTAATATCAGGATTCTTGCCATTTACACCGGAAGATTCTACTTTGATTTTTGCATTGAACGTATTGAAATCAATTTGATTACTTTTTAATTTCAATAAATTTTCCTTTACATGCTTGATTGAATCCTCTGCATGTTTATTTTCATTAATTACAGACTGCTTTACAGGTGTGATGGCTTTGTTTATTTTTTTTGTTGCCCTGCAACCCGCAAACAATAACAATCCGATTATCAAGACTAAATAACTATGTTGTTTCTTCATTTAATTAATTTTAAAACGCTACTTTATTTTTACTCAATAATATTCAAAATTACAACACACACTTGGGCGAGCTTATTTAATCAAACTCCTGTATGACCAAATCCTCCCTCTCCTCGCTTGGTATCTTCAATTGATTCAGCAATTTTAAAATTTGCTTTTTCTGTTTTGGATAATACCATTTGAGCAATGCGATTATTGTTTGATATTGTGTGATTCTCATTACTTAGATTGATCAACAATACTTTTATTTCTCCCCTGTAATCACTGTCAATGGTACCCGGTGTATTCAAACAGGTTATTCCATGATTCAATGCCAGACCGCTTCTGGGCCTAATCTGAATTTCGTAGTTCTCTGGAAGCTGAATAAACAAACCAGTGGGAATTAATTTTCTTTCCAATGGTTTTAACATGACAGGTTCTGACAAAAAAGCCCTAATATCCATTCCCGCAGAACCCAATGTGGCATAAGAGGGCAATGGGTTAGATGATTGATTGATGATTGGTATTGTTACTTCCTCCATGGTAAATTATATCCTTATTTCTCTTTTGAAAGTAATACAGTTGCATAAGCAACCAGCCCCTCTTCTCTTCCAACAAATCCCATCTTTTCTGTTGTGGTGGCCTTAATAGAAACATCATCTATTTCTAAAGATAAAATATTTGCGATTGCAGTTCTCATTTGAGAAACATAAGGTGCAATTTTGGGAGCTTGTAAACATAGAGTGCTATCAATATTTACAACCACGTATCCTTTTTGAAGAATTAATTCAAAAGTTCTTTGCAATAGAATCTTACTGTCGATATTTTTAAATTCATTGTTGGTATCCGGAAAGTGAACTCCTATATCCCCAAGAGCTAAGGCTCCAAGCATTGCATCACAAATGGCGTGTAACAATACATCTGCATCACTATGCCCTAAAGAACCTTTAGTATGTGGTATGTTGACACCGCCAATCCACAATTCCCTGCCTTCTGCAAGTTGATGATAATCTACTCCTGATCCTATTCTGTATGACATAAATTGAATGATAGATACTTTACAAAAATAAAAAAGCGTTTCCGGTTAAAGAAACGCTTTTTGTGAATGTTATTTAAAATTACTTATTATTAACATCGAATAAGATAGAGAAACGAATAGTGTTTGACAAAGGATTGCGGCTAACACCTGTTCCTGCAGGAAGTAAATAAGAGAAGTTCAAGCCATAAGTGTTGTACTTCAATCCTGCTCCCATAGTAAAGAAATGACGATCTCCTTTTTGCTTGCTTTCACTGAAATAACCTGCTCTTAAAGCAAATTGATTTTTGTACCAGTATTCAGCACCAGCAGCAATTGATATTTCCTTTATATCATCACCATCAGCGATTGAACTGAACCAGCTAGAAACAACCCCTTTTGAACGGTAGTCATTGATTTTTAAGTTGAAAGCAGAATCAGACAAATCGCCCTTTACTGGAGGAGTTGGTACCAACAATTTATTCAAATCTAAAGCGAAAGTTATTTTATTGTCAGCATCAAATACTTTATTGTAAGCAATACCTGCACCTAAGTTTGCAGGGATGAAATCTTTTTGTTTAGAATCGTTTGTATAAGATATTTTTGAACCAAGGTTGCTCAAAGTTGCTCCGTAATCAAAACCATTACCGCTTGCTTTTGTTCCTTTGTAGAAGAAATGAACATCCCCTGCTACTGAAGTACCGGCTTTGTATGTAGTTGTTCCTACTGTGTTAGCCAATCTTGAATTGATATATCTTAAAGCTACACCCAATGCCATTTTATCAGATAATTTTCTTGAATAACCTGCATCAAATGAAAATTCTCTTGGATTGTAGGTTTGCAATGCTAAACCATTCGCATCAGTGAATTGAATATCTCCCAAACTGAAATATCTCAAAGAACCTGAGAATGACTGTGTTTCATCATACTGATAATAACCAGCTAAAGAAGCATAATAAACATCGTTCAACTTCAAATCACTCAACCATGGAGTGTAAGAAGCAGATATACCTAATTTATTGGTTGCAAACGGTGTTTTTGCTAAATTCCAATATCCTGAATTTGCATCTGCAGCAGTTGCTATTCCTACATCACCCATTCCACCACTTCTGGCATCAGGAGAGATACGTAAAAAAGGTACAGCGGTTGTTACCACATTAATGGATTGAGCGTAAGTAGCTGTTACAGAAGCGCCCAATAGCATTACCAGGGCAGCCAATTTCAAAGTTGTTTGTTTCATGCGATTTTTATTGTCTTGGTTAGGTAGAGTTTCCTCTATACTTTATCGTTTTAATAGTTAAAAATAGAATGTAAAATTAGATTATTTATCGAAATGACCAAGTTTTTTATTAAAAT
>CAMCAY010000039.1 GCA_945872815.1 Chitinophaga pinensis | reverse complement strand
ATAAATTGCTTTGAAACATACTATTCATCTTATTTCAAAGGCGGAAATAAAAAAGAGATGGTTATTTTTAGGGCTAATAGAAATTTGTGCAAACCGTTGTAGGATTTAATACGTTATTTAAAACTCTTTGACTCATGGAGCAAGTCGACAAAATTGCCATTGGTTATTTTCTTCCAGCTGATATTCAATTCTATCGTGTAATCTGTTAGGGCGACCTTGCCAAAATTCAATTTTGTTTGGCTGAACAATATAGCCGCCCCAATGAGGCGGACGCGTTACTTCTTTTTCTGAAAACTCGGTTTCAAATTCTACAAATATTTTCTCAAGATCTTCTCTAGATGCTATTTTTTTTGATTGAGGTGATGCCCAAGCACCAATCCTGCTTAGTAAAGGGCGGGAGTGAAAATAAATGTCACTTTCTGTGTCTTCGATTTTTTTCACTATTCCTTCAATACGTATCTGACGTTCTAGTTCCTTCCAAAATAAAACAAGACAAACGTTTGGATTTTCTTCCATATCCATTCCCTTGCGACTATTGAAATTTGTAAAAAATATAAATCCATTATTATCATAGCCTTTCAATAATACTGTTCTCGCAGATGGTTTTCCCATAACGTTCACCGTTGCTAGAGTCATGGCATTTACTTCTTCAATTTTACTTTCAATGGCCTGTTCCCACCATTTTTCAAATTGCTGAATTGGATGAATAGACACATCTTCTTCTAACAGCGTTTGTAACCTATATTCTTTTCGGATATCTGCTATGTTTGACATTCTATTCAGTTTTGGTGGTTTGTTTTAAAAGATCCTCTTTTAAAAAACCATTTTCTAATAAAGCGATTTCAAGACTACTTTCTAAAGAGGTGTTTTTAGACTTTAATGCTGCTATTTCTTTATGCAAATCACTCAGTTCATTTAAACTTTCATGCAATATTTCCAATGCGGCTTTGTTGCTATTATAAGCTGATTGAATCTGATAATAGGATTGTTCGATTTTCATTGATTCAATCATTTCATCCTCTATTGAAATAGTCCTTCTTTCAGCACCATCTACTTTTCTTTGATTCAATTCAATCTGTTGTTGCATTTGTTCAAATTCAATCAAATTTCTTTCCAAATTGCTTTTTAGCTCAGCAATTGATTGGGTTGCATTTTTTATTTCCAACAGTTCTTGCTCTCTCAGTTCTATCAAATAATTGAGGTCTGCCAACTCTTTACGCAGTTGTTCGTTTTCCTTTCTAAGCTGATTCATTAAATCCTCTGAAAGCATTTAGACATATTGTTTAATGGTTAAAATTAAACAATTTAAAATTAGGGCTTGCTGAAAATAAAAAAAACTCCTGAATATTCAGGAGTACGGAATTCTTTATTTGAATAATTACTAGGATGATTTTCTCATTTCTGTAAAAGACGGAACAAATGTTGTAATTATTAAGTTTCTTATTGGAAATATAAAATTCTCTATTGCCGAATTTCTGTAAAGCCTGTTTATTCTATGCTGAATCGAAGGCACTGTTTCGTGATAGTTTCCTGAAAGACCATCTGCCATTGCCCTTAATACAAAGGTAGCTTTTGACCATTTGTGATTTTTTTGAGTAGAAGAAATAGTTAAAAGAAATTTGTAAATGAAGCTGATGTATTTAAAGCAGGCTAGGACCTTATTACTGAATTTTGATTTGTACACTTCAAATTGATTTCTTGTCATAAAATACAGATTAACGGAAGATTTCATGTTCCATTCAAGCTTATAGTTTATCATATCAGCTGAATGAAAGTGAATGCTTTCCGAAACAATTATTGATGTAAACTTGCATTTACGGGTAATGCGATAATAATATTCGGCTTCAGCGCCTGTAGAAAATAAATTAGTTTTAGGAAGCCCTGCTTTACTGATAATAGAATGATGAATAAGTGTTCCATTAAATGGATTGACTATTTCATTTTGATCTCCGGATTCATTGATCATCAAACTGCTTAGTAAACAAGGTTCTTTTTCATTGCTTTTATTAAGTAGCATTTCCAATGCATTTTTCTCAGGATAGCTGTCATCTTCCATACACCATACCCAATTATATTCATGTTGATGTGACCATGAGATTCCTTTATTAAATCCGCCGGCTGAACCTGTGTTTTCCTGATAAATGTGAATAATGTCTTCTTGCTGATCGAGCCAAACAGAAGTATAGTCAGAACTTCCGTTATTGATCACAAGTATTTGATCTGGTTTAATGCTTTGGCTTCTGATAGCTTCAATGCAATTAATCAGGGATTGTTGTCGATTGTGTGTAACAACCAGTGCAAGTAAGTTTTTCATGGGTATAGCTTTATTCTTCTATAAAACGAAGACAACCGAAGAATATTGCAAAATGATGAGTTAAAAGCAGTATAAATACCAAGATTGAGTACATTTCTCAACAATCCAAAGAAATTCAGGAAAAAATACGAAGCGGTTTTTCGTAAAATTACGATTTTATTTTACCCTGGTAATGGTATTGTCATGCAATACATATTCTTGTCCGCTTTCAGGACATAGAGCCTTATTCATTGCATCAAACTGAAGTTTACATCCATATTCACTCATCCAGCCAACCTGTCTTCCGGGATTTCCTACAATTAAAGAATAAGCCGGGGCTGATTTTGTTACCACGGCACCTGCGCCAATAAATGCAAATGAACCAATTTCAATTCCACATATTATGGTAGCATTGGCGCCGATGGTTGCTCCTTTTCTTATGACCGTTTTTTTAAACTGATCTTTCCTGTTGATAGTGCTTCTAGGGTTGATAACATTGGTTAATACCACACTTGGTCCCAAAAAAACATCGTCCTCGCATATCACTCCTTCGTATAAACTAACGTTGTTCTGTATACGAACATTGTTTCCAACTACGACATGCTGGGCAATAAATACATTTTGTCCAATGTTGCTGTTTTCGCCGATTACAGCACCAGTCATTATATGAGAGAAATGCCAGATTTTCGTATCCTTTCCTATACTGCATTGATCGTCAACAACAGAAGATGGATGAACGAAATGATTAGGCATTATAATAGCGTTAGAAGTTGTATTATTTTGCAATACGGCTCAGGTAAACACCATATCCGCTTTTGTGAAGATTGGCTGCTAGCTTTTCAAGCTGCTCTGTAGAGATAAATCCCATGCGCCAGGCAATTTCCTCTGGACATCCTACTTTCAATCCTTGTCTTTTTTCAATGACCCTTACATATTCGCTCGCATCATTTAATGAATCAAAGGTTCCTGTATCAAGCCATGCAAAGCCTCTGTTTAATGTCACCACTTTCAGTTGTTTGTTTTCCATGTACACTCTGTTAACATCAGTGATTTCATATTCACCTCTTGGACTTGGTTGAATATTTTTTGCAATGTTAACCACTTCATTATTGTAAAAATATAACCCAGGTACAGCAAAATTACTTTTTGGGTTTTGTGGTTTTTCTTCAATACTCAATGCATTGAAATCTTTATCAAATTCAACTACACCATATCTCTCTGGGTCGCTGACAGGATAAGCAAAAATCACAGCGCCATCAGGATTTGCAGCCGACTGAAGCATGCTGCTAAAACCGCTACCATAAAAAATATTGTCTCCTAAAACAAGGGCTACGCTGTCATTTCCAACAAACTGATCGCCAATTACAAATGCTTGTGCAAGACCGTTCGGCACTTCTTGCTTTGCATAAGATATATTACAACCCCATTGAGAACCATCACCCAATAAATTAATAAATTGGCTCTGATCTTGAGGAGTGGTTATAACCAAAATATCTTTGATTCCGGCAAGCATTAAAGTACTTAGCGGATAATAGATCATTGGCTTATCATAAATTGGCATCAATTGTTTACTGATGCCCATAGTAATTGGATATAATCTTGTGCCGGAACCGCCGGCTAGAATGATGCCTTTCATAATTAAATGTGTGTTTCTGTTCTTTATGCTCCGTATAAGCTTGTATAGTATTTCTGATAATCGCCGCTGGTTACATTTGCCAACCACTCACTGTTGTTTAAATACCAATCTATCGTTTTTGAAAGACCTTCTTCAAATTGCAATGAAGGCATCCAACCTAATTCTTCTTTCAGTTTGGTTGCATCAATAGCATAACGCAAGTCATGTCCGGCGCGGTCTTTCACATAAGTAATCAATTGTTCGCTTTCACCGGCTGCCCTTCCCAGTTTTTGATCCATCTGACGACACAACTCTTTTACCAACGCAATGTTGGTCCATTCATTATGCCCGCCAATATTGTAAGTTTCTCCTATTTTTCCATTGTGATAAATCGTGTCTATTGCTCTTACATGATCTTCCACAAACAACCAATCACGAATATTTTCTCCTTTACCATAAATTGGCAATGGTTTTTTATTGATGATATTGTGTATGCAAAGCGGAATCAATTTTTCGGGGAAATGAAAAGGTCCATAATTATTAGAGCAATTCGAAATTTTTACAGGCAAATGATATGTATGATGATAAGCCCTTACGAAATGATCGGAAGATGCTTTGGAAGCTGAGTAGGGACTGCGTGGGTCATAGGCAGTTTCTTCCGTAAAAAATCCTTCGTCACCTAAACTACCATATACTTCATCAGTAGAAATATGATAAAATAATTTTCCTTCCATATTCCCCTTCCATTGCTCTTTTGCTGCCTGCAGCAAAGACACTGTCCCCATTACATTTGTACGCACAAAAGACAATGGATCAGTAATGGATCTGTCCACATGACTTTCAGCTGCACAATGAAGTACGCCTGTGAATTGATGAACAGCAAAAAGTTCCTTTACAAACTCCATATCCGTTATGTCACCCTTCACAAAAGTGTAATTAGGTGCTTGCTCAATATCCTTTAGGTTATTCAGGTTTCCTGCATAGGTTAAGGCATCCAAGTTAACTATTTTGTAGTTTGGATACTTATTAACAAAAAGCCTGGTGAGATGCGACCCTATGAAACCCGCTCCTCCTGTAATTAGAATTGTTTCCATAAATAATGTAAATGGCAAAACTACGAAAAATGAAAATATTTCAAGGTTTGTACTTAGCCTTATTTATGTCATAAAGTGAATTTTAATAATAAATTTGATTAAACATTCTAAGTTTAAGTGTGGCAATAAGCAATTCTTAGTTATTTTTGACGATAATATTGCAGCAATTGAAAGTTTTAGTACTTACCCCGGCTCCAAATAACATTTCGCCAAGTCAGAGATTTAGGTTCGAACACTTTATTGGTAAAAGAAGCCAAAACAATATTATTTTCATACAAAAACCCTTTTTTAGCGATTCAACCTGGTCAATCCTATATGAAAAGGGGCGCTTTTTTAGAAAAACAATCGGGATATTTAAGGGCATTATCAATAGATTTTTACTTCTTTTCAGCATATTCAAATACGATTTTATTTTTATTCATCGTGAGGCGATACCTATCGGTCCGCCTGTTCTTGAATGGATCATTGCAAAACTGCTTAGAAAGAAAATAATTTACGATTTTGATGATTCGATTTGGATAAAGATGGCCTCTGAATCAAATCCTATGGTTGCCAATGTAAAGTGCAGTTGGAAAGTAGAAAAAATTTGCAGGTATAGTTACATCGTTTCTGTTGGGAATGAATTTCTGGCAAAATATGCAAAACCATTATGTAAAGATGTTCGCATCATTCCAACAGTTGTAGACACTGAGTTGATGCATAACAGATTGAAAAATCAACAAGAGACTCCTTTAACAATTGGATGGACTGGCACTTTTACCAACTTTCATAATCTCGAAATTGTTATTCCCGTTCTGAATGAATTGAGAAAAAAATATGAGTTCCGTTTTCTAATTATAGCCGACAAAGATCCTTCCTTCAGCAGCATCAACTATGAATATAAAAAGTGGAAGCTTTCAACGGAAATTGAAGATCTGATGGAAATGAACATCGGAATCATGCCACTTAAAAATACAGAAGTAGAACTTGGTAAATGTGCATTTAAAGCCATTCAATATATGAGTCTTGGTATTCCCGCAGTTGTAAGTCCTGTAGGCACTAACAAACAAGTAGTTACCGACTGTGCTGATGGTTTTTGGGTAGAAAATGAAACAGAGTGGTATCAAAAGCTGGAAAAACTAATAACCAATACCGATACTCGTTTTGAAATTGGAAAAAACGCAAGAAGCAGAATCGTAGCTAATTACTCTGTAAAAGCGATTGAAAAAGTCTTTTTTAATTTGTTTGAAAAAAAATAATTCCTTTTTTTACTCATCCTTCTTTTATTAAATTTTTAATGCGTACTATTTGCTTTGATTTTGGAAACTCCCGCTTAAAAGCTGCCATCTTTGAGGATCATAAGATGATTGAGGAGTGTATTGTTGATAACGACGAAAATTCAACTTTTGAAGCATTGGTAAAAAAATACAATCCGCATAAATCAATCCTTTCATCTGTTATTCATCATAATGAGGAAATAGAAACGATTCTTTCAAAAAATGCTCGTTTTCACAAATTAGGAAAGGATTCAAAATTAAATTTTACTATTTCTGTATCAAAACCCGAAACCATTGGTCCGGACAGAATTTCACTTATTGCAGCCGCAGTAGATCAATTTCCCGAATTTAACACACTCGTTATTGGAATGGGAACTTGTATTACCTATAACTTCGTAAATCAATACGGACAATTCTTGGGTGGCGCTATTTCTCCGGGCATGGATATGAGATTCAAATCTATGCATGAATACACAGCCAAGCTTCCATTGGTTAAACCAACTCATCATTTCCCCTTAATTGGCTATGACACCAAAACAAATTTACAATCAGGTGTAATTGTTGGAATGAAAGGTGAAATAGCCGGTTTTATTGAAGAATATCAAAATAAATACAATCGTTTTAACGTGGTTTTAACCGGTGGTGATTCTTCCTATTTTGCAAGTCAAATTAAAAAAAATACATTTGCAGACTCGAATTTTTTATTTAAAGGCTTATATGTACTCAGCGAACTTAATAATCAAACAATTGAATAAACTTCTGATTTCAGCTTTGTTTCTGTTTTTAACAGTTCATGTATTTGGACAAGACAATTCTCCCTATTCAAGATATGGAATCGGAGATTTGACTCCCAATCAAAATATTGTAAACAGGGGAATGGGAGGGATATCTATTGGATATTCTGATTATGGTTTGTTAGGATCTCCCTTTAATATAAACTTTATTAATCCTGCCGCATTGGGAAATATTTCAAACACAGGAAACTTTTCAAATACTATTTTTGATATGGGCAGTGAGTTGGATTTCCGAACATTAAAAAGTTCAAATGGTGCTGATAAATACATTGCAAAAAATCTCGTCATTTCATACATGGAATTGGCTTTCCCTTTTTCTACCAAAAAGATGGAAAAACATGGAACTAATGGAGGTTTAAGTTTTGGATTGCGTCCCATTTCCAGAATAAATTATAAAATCGAACAAAGCAGAAGAGACAATACCACAGACAGCATTCATACCTTATTTGAAGGAAATGGCGGATTGAATCAAATCAATATCAGCGCAGGCATCAAAAAAAAGGGCAGCGGACCTCACAAAAATGAATTATCATTTGGCGTGAGCAGCGGATTTTCTTTTGGCATAAAAGACTTCAGTACAAAAACAACTATCATAAATGATACAGTTCCATACTTAAAATCAAATTTTGAAGTTAAAAGTAGAATGTATGGATTGTTTTTAAATGCAGGTGTGCAGTATTTTATGCATTTTAAAAATGGTGCAACACTGAGAATAGGAAGTTATGCAGATCTCAAACAAAAATTAAATGCAAAACAAAGTACCATAAATGAAACGTTTACCTATGATTACAATGGAGGAGAGGTAATGATAGACAGTGTTTCCCTGGCTTCTGATGTAAAAGGTAGTATTCTGATTCCTGCTTCTTATGGAGTTGGCTTCACTTATCAAAGCAAAAACAAACAATGGTTGCTGGGTGCTGATTACGAAGTTTCCAATTGGAATAATTACAGATACTATGATCAAACAGACTACACTCAAAATAATTGGGTAATTAGAGTAGGAGCCGAATACTATCCTGCAAAAAGCAATGGTGCTAACAGAAAATATTCTGATTACATCAAATACAGAACAGGTTGTTATTATGGTCCAGACTACATCAAATTAACCGAATCCAGAACCAACTTCGCATTTACTGGTGGATTAAGTTTACCCTTAACAACTCCCAGATATATTCAAAGCAGAGGAGAATATGTTACATTAAACACTTCTTTTGAAATTGGTTCCAGAGGAAGCAATGTGAATACAGGAATAAAAGAGGGGTTTACAAGGATTAATGTAGGTCTTTCCATGAATGCCCGCTGGTTTCAAAAAAGAAGTTATGATTAATTGATCAACCTGTATGTTACGTTTAACAATGTTCATGAAGAAAATAAATTACAATATTTTTTGTGCAGCTCTGGTTTCAGGCTGTTTTTTTTTATACGCATGCGAAAATGATCAAGAGAAAGTAAACAGCATCAACCAAAAGAAAACCGGAATAGAAGAAGCTAAAAATATAACCCTGAATTATACAATTGGGGGAAAAACAAAGGCAATCATTACGGCTCCTCTAATGCTGAATGTTCAGGAAGTTGAACCCTATATAATATTTCCAAATAACATTCATGCAGACTTTTATAATAATTCAGATACAATTGAAAGTAAGATGGATGCTAAATATGCAAAATACAAACAGTATCAGAGTCTGGTTTTTTTAAGAGACAGTGTTGTTGTTGTTAATATGGAAAAGGGAGATACTTTGTATTGTGATGAGTTGTTTTGGGACAGGAACAGAATAGGAAATGAATTTTACACAGAAAAACCCGTTCGCATCAGAACTAAAACGGAAACTATCAATGGTGTTGGTATGGAAGCAAGTCAGGATTTTAAAAACTGGCATATACTTCAGTCCGTTGGTAGCATTAGTGTTCCTTCTTCAAAATTTCCTCAATAAACTTTTCATAAAAAGAATTGTTTAGATTTTTGGCATCAATTAATTCAATCATAAAAACAAAGTATGGAATATCGTCGCTTAGGAAAATCAGGATTACAAGTAAGTGCTCTTTCTTTTGGCAGTTGGGTAAGTTTCAGCAAACAAATTAATGACAAAACCGCTGAAGAACTGATGAGCATCGCTTATGAAAATGGAATTAACTTTTTTGATAACGCTGAAGTATATGCGCTGGGTGAAAGCGAAAAAATGATGGGTCGAATTTTAAAAAAGAAAAAATGGGACCGTACATCATTTCTTGTTTCTTCTAAAGCCTTTTTTGGTTGGAGAGGCAAACAAAACAAACCCAATCAAACAGGTAATAACAGAAAGCATTTAATAGAAGCATGCAATGAAGCGCTTCAAAGATTGCAAGTGGATTACCTTGATTTATACTTTTGTCACAGACCCGACAAAAATACTCCTATTGAAGAAACTGTTTTGGCGATGAACCACCTGATGCAACAAGGAAAAATATTGTATTGGGGAACCAGTGAATGGAGCGGTGTGGAAATCATGGAAGCACACAGGGTTGCTGAAAAATACAGATTAATTGGACCAACCATGGAACAGCCGCAGTATAATATGTTTGAAAGAAACAAACTGGAAAAAGAATTTTTAGACATTTTCAGAACTGTTGGATTGGGTACTACCATCTGGAGTCCACTTGCATCAGGTTTGTTGACTGGAAAATACAATGCAGGTATTCCTAAAAATAGCAGATTCGGATTAGAAGGATTTGATTGGCTTAAAGACAGATGGATGCTGGATGACAACCTTAAAAAAGTAAAAAAACTTTCGGAATATGCTGACAAGATTGGTATTTCAACTGCATCGCTTAGCATAGCATGGTGTTTAAAAAACCCAAATGTAAGCACAGTGATACTTGGTGCAACAAAAAAGCAACAACTGCTCGATAACCTAAAGTCATTGGAAGTACTTCCGTTACTCACTCAAGAGGTAATGGACAAAATTGATAGTATCATGAAAACAAAACCAACACTACCCGATTTTTAATATGAGCATTATTACTGTATATGGAATACCCAATTGCAATTCTGTAAAGAAAACTTTGGATTGGCTGGATAGCAATAAAATAAAATACGCCTTTCACAATTATAAAAAAGAAGGGATTACTATTGAAAAACTCCATCAATGGTGTAAGAAAGCACACTGGGAGTTGCTGTTTAATACAAAAGGGACTACTTGGAAAAAAATTGCAGATGAATATGCCAATAAAAAAATGTCGGAAAAATTGGCTATTGACATTATGTTGGAAAATACCAGCATTATCAAAAGGCCCGTCATAGAAACAAGCAGCATATTAATCATAGGGTATGATGAAGATGCATTGCTTGATTTAAAAAAATCAACTAGAAATAAATAGGAAGATTTAGTTTGTCATTTCAACATTTGTTCTGGAACTGGCTTTTCCAAAAGATATCTGTAAATAAATCTGCTCTTCAGGTTTTGAAAATGAAGATTTTTATTGCCTGGCCAACCATGACGACCACCACTGTAGGTCATGAACTCGAAATCTTTTTTCTGATCCTGTAATTTACTTGTAAGCTGAATGCTGTTTTGCATGTGCACATTTTCATCTACAATGCCATGAACTATTTGCAGCATTCCTTTATAACGATCCGTATAATTTAATACAGAACTTTTTTTATACCCTTCCGGATTATCTGAAGGAGTACCCATATAACGTTCTGTATAATGCGAGTCATAGAGTGCCCAGTCAATAACACTTCCGCCAGCCATACCATGAGTAAACATATCAGCTCCAAAGGTTAAAGCATAGCAAGTCATATATCCTCCATAGCTGAATCCGGTAATACATATTTTGGATGGATCGGCCTGGCCATTTTCAATCAGCCATTTTACCATAGTTGAATAATCCTTCATTTCCCAATAACCTAAATTATGGTACATATAATTTACTCCTTCCTTTCCAAAATGGCCGCTGGCTCTGTGATCCATGGCTACTTGTATTAATCCTTCTTTAGCATACCATTGCTGTGAACCTGTTAATGCCCAAGAATCCCATACAGTGCCTGCATTAGGACCGCCATAAATTGAAATCAACACCGGATATTTTTTTCCTTTTTCCATATTCAATGGCCAGGTAATTTTCATTGGTAAATTATATATACTGTCTTCGCTCAACACACGAATCATTTCAGTTTTGGCAATTTTCGTATTTTTAATTGCACTGTCTCCTGCATCTCCGAGCTCTCTGATTATTTTTCCATTTTTATCAATCAAGGTCATTTTAGAAGGCGTGGAAGAATTGCTATAGTTTGTAATGAAGTAAGACGCATTGGGCGAAAGATTGATAGATGTATGATTATATTCTCCGAATGTCAATCTTTTAAAATTGTCTCCGTTGAAATTTACTTTATAGAAATCTTTACGTGCTGAATTTTCTTTTCTAGCTGTAAAATAAATCAGACTGTTTTTTTCGTCAATATTATTGATCTCTGTAACAGTGTATTTTCCGCCATGAATAACATTTTTAAGTCTTCCGGCCATATCATAAAAATACATTTGGTCAAATCCGCTTTTATCACTCCTGTAAATAAATCCTTTTCCATCATTCAAAAACAATATTCGTTTTCCTTCGTCATCCAGACTGATCCATGATTTTTGCTCTTCCATTAAAAATGGTTTTTTTGAACCGGAATTAGGGCTTACTTCCCAAATTTTAAGCATGTTTTGTTTGCGATTCATCCATTGAACCAACAATGTACTTCCATCTGGCTTCCAATATGGCAATCCGAAATATTGATCATCGTGCTCATTGAAGTCTGCCCATATTACATTACCTCCATAAGGAACAGTAATGCCCACTTTTACTTCCGGATTTTTATCGCCCACTTTGGGATATCTGATTACATCTACATAACCATGTTGTCCTTGTGCATCTGTAAGCGTGTATGTTGGAACATCGGAATCATCAGATCTGAAAAAAGCGATGTGTTTACTGTCAGGGCTCCACCAAAATGAACGGTATTGAGATGCGCGACCCAATATTTCTTCCATATAAATCCAGCTTGCATATCCATTCAATATTAAATCACTACCATCAAAAGTCAACTGGGTTTCTCTTAGGGAAGCAATTTCTACAGAGTACAAATCATTGTTCTTCGTATATGCAACGTAGTTACCATCCGGACTAATAGTTGGATTGATTTCTTTTGCAGAGTCATTGGTGAGTTGAATCTCTTTATTATCAATTTTTATAAAAAGGTCATTTCCTTTATTGTAAACAGACGGATTGCTTGTAGTTGGATGATTGAATTTTTCTTCATCCGTTGCTTCTCTTTCATTTCCATTAGTTGCATCTACTACCAAACTTTTTCCATCTTTATTCATTAAAAAATGAGCATCATCCAGCCATTTCGTTATAGTTGGTAAAGACTTTATAAGTCCCTTGAAATTGTTTTTAAAATATTGTTCGTTGGTTAACTCCTTAAATGAAGTTTGAGTTGAAATACTTGCATTGTCTTTCTTCTGTGAAAAACAAATGAAAGTAAACAAAGAAAACACGATTGAAAACAATGGTTTTTTCATAAACATTAAATTAGAGTAAAAATGAAAGGGCCTGCTGTAAATATCAATTAGATATTCTCCGGCCTCATCATTGGAAAAAACAATACATCCTGAATACTATGCTGATTGGTCAACAACATGCAAATTCTATCTATACCAAAACCGATGCCACTTGTTGGGGGCATTCCATACTCCAATGCTCTTAAAAAATCATGATCTATAAACATAGCTTCGTCATCACCTCTTTCCATCAGTTTTGCTTGTTCTTCAAATCTTTCTCTTTGTTCAATAGGATCATTTAACTCACTATATGCATTGGCAATTTCTTTTCCGTTTACCATCAGCTCAAAACGCTCTACCAGTCCGGGTTTTGAACGATGTTTTTTAGTAAGCGGACTCATTTCAACTGGATAATCTGTTATAAACGTTGGTTGTGTATAATTTCCTTCACATTTTGCGCCAAAAATCTCGTCAATTAATTTTCCTTTTCCCCATTTCATATCTGCGTGTATGCCTAACTGTTGGCATACATTTCTAATACCCTCTTCATCCATGTTGCTGATATCAAATCCGGTATGTTCTTTGATGGCATCATACATTGTAACTCTTTTGAATGGTGCCTTAAAACTAATTTCCTTATCCCCAACTATACAGGTAGAAGTTCCATTAACGGCGATGGCTGCTTTCTCAAGCATTTGCTCTGTGGTGTCCATCATCCACTCGTAATCTTTGTAAGCTACATAAAATTCAAGAACGGTGAATTCTGGGTTGTGGGTTCTGTCCATTCCCTCATTTCTGAAATTGCGGCTAAATTCATACACCCACTCAAAGCCGCCAACAATTAATCTTTTCAAATAAAGTTCATTGGCAATTCGCATATACATCGGTACATCTAAGGCATTATGATGTGTAATGAATGGCCTGGCTGCAGCACCTCCTGGAATACTTTGCAGAACAGGAGTGTCTACTTCTAGCGCACCTCTTTCATTTAAAAACTCACGAATTGCGTTTACAAATTTTGTTCTTTTTACAAAGACCTCTTTAACTCCGGGATTCACAATTAAATCAGCATAACGCTGCCTGTATCTGAATTCGGGGTCGGTTACTTCATCAAATGCTTCTCCATCTTTTTCTTTAACTATAGGTAATGGTCGCAGTGATTTACTCAAAATAGTAAACTCACGGACATGAATAGACGTTTCTCCGGTCTTTGTTGTAAACACAAAACCTTTGATTCCTACAAAATCACCAATATCAATCAATTTTTTCCAAACATGCTGAAACAAAGACTTGTCTTCATTTGGGCAGATCTCATCTTGTTTGATGTAAAACTGAATTTTTCCTGTTCCATCCTGCATCACTGCAAAATTTGCCTTGCCCATATCACGCACGCTCATAATTCTACCGGCAATACAAACATTTTCAAAATCAACTTTATTTTCTTCTCCTTTGTAATGTTCTTTGATATATTCAGCTGTTGTATTTACAGGATATAACGCAGCCGGATATGGGTCAATACCCATTTTTTCCAACTCTGCTTTCTTTTCTCTACGGATGATTTCCTGTTCTGATAAATGTTGTGTGCTCATAATTTTTCTAACTAGAAATTTTAGGCGCAAAGTTAAATGAAGTAAGGCAGGTAATAATTATTTAGCAGAAGAAATTTACACGGAAGCCAGTAATATTTGCCATGCTTCAGCGACTTTTCCTTCGTTCAGTAAATCTTTAGCATACTTATGAAGTTCGGATTCCATTTCATCGGGACTAACTGAATAATATTGTATGATGTTTTTGAGCTTATCGTTAGTAAATGTTGGATCTATTTGAGGTATCTCAGATACATTGGCTAATTGCGCCAATTCATTGCCCGTTAGAAATTTGCTTTGTTTAATAGAAAGCGGCAATGAATCAAATCCAATTCCGAGCTTCATATTGGGCTTCTCTACTTCAAATATGGTGGAAGCGTTTGCTCTTGTGTACCAATTACCACCAAGTCTTGCTACAAGATCTAATTTTGTTTGATCGATTTTCTTTTCAGGATTTAGAATTGAATCATCAAAGTGCATCATCAATATTTCCGCAAGAACAAGATTTCCTGCACCGCCTTCGGTTCCCAATGGAATAATTTGAATTACTTTACACTCAAATTTTATTTTACTTTCCTTTACCATTGGAGGCTGAACCAAGGTTGCCTTTTGCTCTGTAAATCCTGCTTTTTCAAATTCATTTACACCCTTAGGATATTCACAACTTGTCAAAGACATTTGTTGTAATATATTGTAGTCAACTATATTAATAACTACTTCAGACACATCCATCACATTTTCCAAAGTGTGTTTAATGGTATTGTCTCGAACTCTTCTTGCAGGGGAAAATACCAATACAGGAGGATTGGAAGAAAATAAATTAAAAAAGCTGTATGGGCTAAGGTTTACATTTCCTTCTTTGTCAATGGTTGAAGCAAAGCATATCGGTCTGGGTGCGATGGAGTGTTGTAAATAATTTTGGATATCAGTCGGAGCAAGATCCGATGTTTTTAATGTTAGCATCAAAGATTTTTTTTCAGGTTCAGAATAGAAAAATCTGAATCTTCTTTTACAATCATATTGTGTAGTTTTCCAAGACCATCAATTTCCATTTCTACTACATCACCCGGTTGGAGCCATTGTTCCTGATAATTGGGGTCAGTTAATTTTCCTGTACCATTTAATTCCAAAAAGCAACCAGTTCCAACCGTTCCGCTTCCAATTACATCTCCCGGAAATAAATTTACTCCATAACTGCAACGTTCGATGATCTCTGCAAATGTCCAATCCATATCAGCAAGATTACCCTGACTAACCTGAATTCCGTTAACACTGCATTTCATCGACAAGTTCCAGCTCTTACCAACATGCCTGGACTTGCAAGATGTTTCATGTTGTTCCAATTCATCCAATGTTACAAGCATTGGGCCAATAACAGTGGAGAAATCCTTTCCTTTCGCAGGGCCTAAATTCAACAGCATTTCTTCCATTTGCAGTCTTCTTGCGCTCATGTCATTCATGATCATCAACCCTGCGATATAACTATCTGCCTCCGATGCTTTCACATTTCTTCCAGGTTTGCAGATTACAATCGCGGCTTCCAATTCAAAATCCAATTTTTCAAAATGATCTGGCATGCAAACAATTTCGCCCGGACCTTGAATACTATTGTGATTTGTAAAATAAAAAATGGGGTATTGGTCAAACTCAGGAATCATTTCTACTTTTCTGTTTCTTCTCGCAGCTGCCACATGCTGTCTGAATGCGTAACCATCGCGGCAGCTAGTTGGATGTGGAACCGGTGCCATTAAGGTCACTTCATTAAAAGACGTGCCTATAAGTGAAGTGGGCATTCCGGATTTCAGATTTTTTTCAGCTGCTATTGCAATGGGATATACATCTTCCCAAAAATTGAGAAACATACCCATGTTATTTGGTAAATCTGGATGAAGCAAATCCGTGTCATATAATTTACCATCAACAATCAGCGCCAATTGCTCATAGCCTTCTTTTAAATAAGTAACAAGTTTCATAGTATTGTTTGAGTAAACAAAATTAACATTCTGCTTACAAGTAAAAAAAACGTTTTATTAAAATTCTAAAGAAAAAAGAATGAGATTTGACAAGATAAACAATAAAGGTCAGGCAAGATTATTTAAAAATCAATACCTTGAATATCTCACAAAGACGAATCCTTTGGTTATTTGGAGTCTTTATCTGCCAATTTTATTTTTATTCCCTAATTATGCTGTTAAACATTTTTATTGGGGAGCATCGAAGGTGTTTTTTGTTTATTCGGTCGGGTTTGTTTTTTGGACGTTAATTGAGTACATTCTTCATCGATTTGTTTTCCATCATCATCCGAAAACAAAATTTGGCGAAAAAATAAATTACATTATTCACGGTAATCATCACGAATACCCAAGAGACAAGGAACGTTTGTTTATGCCACCTTTACCCAGTATTATTATTTCTTCTTCATTTTTTAGTTTGTTTTATTTCGTAATGAATAAAAATGCTTTTGTTTTCTTTCCGGGATTTATGTTTGGGTATTTAATTTACGGCTCGATGCACTATGCTATTCATGCATTTAATCCACCTTTTAAATGGATGAAAAGTCTTTGGAGAAATCACCACTTACATCATTACAAACATGCTGAATTAGGATTTGGAGTCAGCAGTACTTTATGGGATCATGTTTTTGGAACGATGTTTGACATGAAGAAAATACGAGACTAATTATTCTCAATATTTTTTTGAATCGAATAAAGGCAAAAATTGCTTTTAGTTTCGGTTAGTTTTAACTTCTTATTTTTCGTAGACAGATAACTGTTAATGAGGCCGGTCTGATTTTCTCTATTCATTTTACCCAAATAAACAACATTACTTTTCTCTGTATTCAAATCTAATACAGATATAGGGATAGTTGTATTTAATTTAAGTGCTGATAATTGAAATTTTTGAAAAGGAGAGTTGGTCAGCCATCCTGCAGCAATCATATTTATTTCTGTATATTTCCTAGTATCAAATGGATGAATATCATTTGGATAAGCATATTCAATAGGAAATAAAGGAATGTAGGTTTTCGTTGGGTCTAATTGAAGATAATCATTTTTGCAATTACGATAGATATTGTTTACTCCTTTTTGATAATTATCGGCCATCCAAATAATACCCAACAAGCAAATTAAGTAGGATAAACGATTGCTGAAATTATTTATAAACAAAGTAAATAAAATCACTTCAAAAAACAACATCATCATTATCCTGTCTTTAGGTAGATGATTATAACAAATAATCAAAAATATTAACAATAGGCTAGCAATAGGTAATAGATTTGTAATAAACATTCTGCGGGAAATAAGTAAAGTAATAAGGACTAATACTATTGCATATTTGTAATATCTAAGCCAGTAATACACATGACCTATATACATTTTCATATCAACAGGATGAGAAACCTCATTCGCTATATTTACCAGCTTTTCTTCATTAAAGGATTGGGTATATACAAATGAATTAAACAAATTAATCTCAAGATTCGAAACAGACAATTTTTTTTCTATTTGCGATATATTATTGGGGCTTAGATTTGGATTGTCATTTATCTTACCTCTCATTTGGTTGTATTTTGAATATACAGACCAATCCGGTGAACTATAACTGAGCTTATTTATCCATATACTGAAAGCAATAAAAAAAAACAGAAGTGTACAAGCTTTTAAAAAAATGGGGGATTTCAACAGAGCTATTTTGTTGAGTAAAACATACATTGATCCTACAACAAAAACCAAACAGAATGCCTCAAACCTTATTAAAGAGGAAAAAAACAGCAAAAGAAATGGAAAAATGTAACTGATGAACCTTTCCCTTTCATTTATATTCATTATGCCTAGTATGCCTGCTAGTCCTAGCAGCATGGATACCAAGGTAAATTGAATATTAATAATCAAATAAAAAAAAGTGATAGAAACCAAAATAATCAACAGTTTTTTTGACCGATTTCTAAAAAGAACATATAAAATAAAAGACATGGAGAAAAACTGTAAGAATATCATTATTACACTATACCACTCAATATTAAATGTAATTTTATATAGAATTTTACAGACAAAGCCAACTATAACATTAATAAAAATCAGGTGCTCGTCCGGCGAAAGAGAATAGTATCCCTTTGCAATCTTAAGCATTTCCAAATCATCGCTTTCAATATAACTTACATTTAAAAATGCATAAGAAATAACAAACAAGAAAGTAGTAAGAAGTATTGAATAATAAATATTTCGATTAATATTAAAAGCTTGCATAAAATGACCTGTAGTTTTACAATTTATTCTTACCGATTTTTTAAAAATAAATTAATTATACATAACAAAAAGAAATGGTTGTCTTTGGAATTTTAAATTTCGCTACCATCTTTCTGGATCAGTTTCATTGTCTGTATTTTGATAGTCTTGGTTAGTTTCTTTTCTGAATTTTATTTTTTTTATTTGTCTTTCTATAATTAATAATGCAATAATTTTACCTGCGTCCTCGTTTGGCTGTTCTTTCAAAATTGACTTAAGTTTCATTTCGCTCACATCTATCCTATAAAGCAATTGAACGAGTGATTCAAAATTGGTCAAAATCATTTGATTAATTTCTGCAGACAATTGACATAAAAAGTCGTCGTTTTTTAACACGTCAATTTCATCAACATAAAATACTTTTTCCAGCGAATTCATTTCATCTAGTGTTATTCATCTACAATTTAATACTTTTCAACTACACCCAAACTGAAAAGAGCAAAATCATATTTTACGGGGTCATTTTTATCCAGCTCCTTCATTTTTTCAGTTAATTCGACTGCGGTTTTCCAATTAGTTTGCTCACTGCCTAACAAGTTTATTTTTCTTGTCACTCTGGCAACATGAACATCTATGGGAATTACCAATTGCGATGGCTTAATATTTTTCCAAATTCCAAAATCTATTCCTTTGTTATCATTTCTCACCATCCATCTCAAATACATGTAAATACGGTTAATTTAGGGGGTTAATCAAAATAAACAATTTCATGCTCTGATTGGAAAATCCACTCAAATTGACCCCCTAAATCCATTTGAAACTGACCCCCTCATTCCATTTCAAATTGACCCCCTGATTCCGGCTGAAATTGACCCCCTAAAAATTGAATAAAGAATCAGTTGTTTTTGTAGCATAAAAAGCGGATGTT
>CAMCAY010000038.1 GCA_945872815.1 Chitinophaga pinensis | reverse complement strand
CAGAAAAGGTAAAAAACCTAACGCTCTTAATGAAACAGTATCAAAATGAAAAACATCTATATTTAGTTTTTGAATATATCTACCTAATTTAATACCGAGAAAAAATGTATTGAATGAAATATTTTTTTTGTTTTTAAAAACTACAAATTTTACACTAGAAACTCCTGAAAAATAATCTTTAAATTTTTTCCATTGTTTTTCCCCAATTACATTTTCGGGATCCTCAATAAATTTACAATCATCAATACTGTCAACATTTATTATCGTGGCAAATTTGGAGTAATTTGTTATTTCAATAAATAAATGAAGTTTTACTTTATTTTTAATGCATTGAATTGTTTCAATAGCTGCATCCAAAAAATTGGTACTTGTATAATATGCTACTGTTATCATTTTTATAAATCAAATTTTATCCGGCAAAATTTTGAATAAGTTGGTTCTTAATAAATTCTTATTTCTATCTGATTTTATTAATAAAAAACTAATAATTAAAACTAAAGTCCAAAACATAGAAAAAGTAGCCCAACCATTTAAAACTTTTGAAATAAAATAATAAAATACTAAACAGATTATGGTAATAAAATAATGAGAAAAAACATGAAAAACTGAAATTATATTGCTTCTAATCAATACAACATCTTGAATTACATGAAATAAAGCAAATGAAGCAACAATTGCAAAAATAACTACCGACACAGATTTAATTAAAGGAAGCGCTATTGCACATATCAGTATATTCAAACAAAGACTGAATAAATTACAATACATATCTGTTTTTTCCTTTTTAACCGCAATCATCAAATTAGCTTGTAATAATACAGATGGAAAAAAAAGCATTACAACAAACATTTGTTTACAATAAATTGAAACAATTGAAAATTGTTTTCCAAATAATAAAGGGATTAAATAATCCGAAAATGAATAAATAATAGAGAATGCAAAAAAGCCATAAAAATTAAAAATTCTAAATAGGTTTGGATAATATTTCATTAATTTATTTTCTTTTACAATGTCAACTAAAAAAGGATATACACTTGTAGAAACAACTACAGGAATGATATAAGCTATTGAGAGTAACTTAAAAGAAACTTCATAAAATCCAACATCACTAATTGTCAAATATTTTGATACAAATATGTTACCTATACGCCAATTAACAACAGCAATAGTTGCAATTACAACAAATGACCAATTTGATTTAATAATTCTCAACAATTCATGAATATCTGATTTTGAATTCAAAATATTTTTTAATGAAATTTTTGTTTCTATTCCATAATTCATAAATAAATAAAGAATTGAAAAGCGAAGAACAATTAATAAAAAAACCAGACTCTTCATGGAAACGGGAATGAAGATTATTAAACAAGCAATCAAAAATTTAAATAATGACTCTAATGTTGAAAAAATATATGTTTTTTCTTGACGTAAATCTGCAATACCGATGCTTTTAACAACATAAATAAGATTATCTGTTATGATATTTAATCCAAAAATTAACGACATTATTCGAATAAAAGGACTATCATAAATACTGCATGATATGATTATATTGATAATATAAAAAAAACATCCAAGCAAAAATTGAATTTTCAGAAACTTGGCAACAAGCAATTCTCTTTTATCATAATTTTTAAGCTCTCTGATAAACCAATTACCAAGACCAAGGGTTGAAAAACCCAATATAAATGAATAAATAGTATTGCAAATGACATAATTTCCAAAATCTTCCGAGGAATATACTCTGGCAACTATTATAAAAAAAACACTAAAAAAAATATTTTGAAGAATATTACTAAAAATACCAAACAGACTATTTTTAAAAATCTTATTACTATAAATTGACCTCCTTATTTGATTGATATGGTTAAACATTTACTCTATTTGAATTTAATAAACTCAACCTAACAATTAATAATGAAAGTATAGTTACAACCAATATTTTCAACCTTGTTTCACCGAGGGAAAATGTAGAATAAAATCCAACCAACCAGCATATCAAAGCTGAAATAAGAAGAATAACAATGTTATCCTTTTTAAAAATGTAATGTTTAATACCATTCAAAATTGGATTTATAAAAAGTAATGCAAAACATGTAAAACCAAGAATTCCTGTTTCAGATAGAATTTTAAGATATCCACTTTCAGGATGGTCAAAAGTAATATATTCATTATCTCTCAGCCAAACTTGATCTGGATTGTGAATTGCAACGTAATTAGTGTAATTACCCATACCTATACCAAAAAAAGGGTGTAACGAAAATATTTTAAACGCATCTTTCCAAACACTGTTTCTAAATACGTAAGCATCATTCAAATTGGTTCCACGTTTGAAAATTATCATTTCATTAAAAAAAAAGATAACAATAAAATATAAACTGATAGCTAAGAAAATAAAAGAAAATCTAAAGTTCCAATTGCTAAATAATAAAAGAAAAGCAAACCCAGTAAATAAACCTAGTAATCCCGCTCGTCCACCTGCTATTAAAATTCCAAACATGCATAAAATAGACAGTACATATTTATTTGAATGAAATCCTTTATTCTTTTTGACATTAATTAAACTCACAAAGCCAATTGAACCCAGAAATTGCGAATAAACTTGAGGATCAGATAAAAAACTTGGATATCTGATACCTTCAGAAGAAACGATATTGGGATTCTGATAGTTGGAAAGAGAAAATTGTGGCCCAATAAAAAATTGAATAATTAAAAATATGAATGAGAAAACAAGCATAATTTTTAAATAATGAATGATAGAATAAAATAAATCTGGGATAAACAAACATTCATCTATTAATAATTTCGAAAAGAAAAAAATAGTTAAAACTGAAATAAACAAATGAATTGAAGCGATATCAATTTTAAAATCTGCAGATACAATTCCCCAAAAAACGCTAACAGCATAAATAAAAAAAATAACTGTATAAAAAATACTGATTTTGTGTTCAGTTAATCTCATTTTATAAAAAAACAAAAAAAACAAAATGCATAAAGAATCAAAAGAAGACAGTTCACCATAAATATTGATACTCATCAAAGGATATGTCAATAAAACAAACTTGATGAATAATCTGTTTTTGTCTTTTTTAGTTATAAACATAAAAATAAAAAACAAAAACACATTTATAATTGCCAGAATTTTTAGAACACTTAGATCCATTATTTTTTATACTTTTTTCTTTGATACCAAATACCTGTCATTCTGCAAAGATTTTCAGTAAAAGAGATGTTGTCAACTACACCAAATCTGGGTATCTGAAATAAATCAATTGGATTACTTTTATCAATGTAAATCGGATTGGTTGTAAATGCAATTGAATATCCGGCCTTTTTCAAAAGCTCACATTCTCTTGCTGTAAAATCGCCGTTAGGATAGGCAAATTGATTAACTGAGCGATTTAACCAATTTTGAAGCGTTAATTTTGATTGTAATATTTCATTCCATGCTTCATGATTATTACACATTGGTAAAATAGGATGCGTAACTGTATGACTGCCTATATATATATTTCCATTCCTGCTTAATTCAATCAATTCATCTATAGTCATAGCATCACTTTCATTAATTAATCCTTTAACAGCTTGATTTACTTTTTGCATTCTCACTACATTAGGAACAGTTTTAAGATTTTCAACTTTTTTATTTTTTAAAATATCTTTCCTGGATTTAGCTATGATAGTCCACCAAAATTGTCCTTTTGTTTCTATTGTTTGAGTGCTAGCAAATAAGGTTATAGGAATGTCATATTTTTGAGTAATGGAAAATATATTTTCTTTATTTTCCTTCCATCCATCATCAACAGTAAATACAACTGCTGATTTAGGAAATGTTCTTTTTTCACTAATTATTTTTCGAAGCTCTTCAGTTGAGATGAAATTATATTTATTATCAATAAACCATTTTACACATTGATTGAATAATTTTTTGGAAGGATTATGAAAATAAACGGAAAGTATCATTTCTCCATTTGCACATTTTTTTTGAATGGTTTTAAGTTTACCACTAAATATTAAATAGCATGAATAGATATACGCTATAAAATTCCTAAACGGAATGTTCATTTTATAAATATTAAATTAGGAAACAATTTTATTACCAAATACCGAGTCTCTATTTAAAATAATTTCTTTTTTTTCCGTGTCGGAAAACATACGAAAACCAAGGGAATCTATGGTTATGCCGAATATATTTTTATCCGCATCATCAATATCTTCATTCCAGTTATATCTATATAATTTACTTGCTATGCCGTTCATTCTACTAATCTTTACAGCAGTTTTTTTAAGTTTAATATTTTGATACCGTGAAACAAAATATTTAATATTAATTATTTCAAATTCAGTCAAAACAACTGGTCGTCCTAGCCAAAAAACAAAATTTATGATGTTATCATTATCATTAATAAAAGACAAATTATTTTGATCTAATAAAATAAATACATAATCTTTAAACAGCGGCTCATAAGAAATAATATAACTTTTTAAAAATCCGGTTTTAATAATTTTATTTAAAGGGCAATAACACTCAATTCCCCGTTTATTAAAATAATAGGAAACTTTTTTTTCACAATTTTCTTTGGTGTAAAGAGTGTACCATTTTTTTTGCATATAATGTATTTATTAAATTTTAACTTATATTAATTTTCTTTCCTTTGAATAAATTGAACCACTATAATAGTCATAATAACCATAGTGGTTTTTAGATTTATAAACTTCATTCATTTTTACACCATTGAACACAATTCCTGCATTTTTAATCGGATTAATTTTTAATGTTTCATTTATTTTCTTTAAAATTAATTTGGGCGTATAAAGATGTCTTACCACATAAATAGTTGCATTACAAATATTTGACAGTACAAATGCATCAGTTATCAGAACAGCAGGAGCAGTATCAAGAATTATCAAATCAAAATCTTTTTCAAGTAAATTCATAAGCTCCTCCATTCTTTTGTTAAGAATAAGTTCAGAAGGATTGGCTTGGATGGAACCTGCAGAAATAAAAAATAGATTATCCTGGGACTCAATTTTTTTAATTATCTTATCAACTGAAATATTGCCATTTAGATAATCACTCAAGCCCTTTTTATTATTATCATCGAAGATTAATTGATTCAGTCCTGATTTGTGAAGATCGACATCTAATAATATAACTCTTTTTCCTGCACAAGCATTGCTAATTGCAAGATTGGCCGCAACAAAACTTTTACCTTCTCCTGAAATACTCGAAGTAACCTGTATTTTCTTATGCTTGTTATCAATTCCTAAAAATTTCATAGAAACTCTTAATTTCCTAAATTCTTCTGCTATCAAACTTCTTTTGTTTTGTATAATTATTTTATCCTCTTTGGGATATTTATATGATATTTCACCTATAATTGGCATAGATGTTAAAGATGTTAGTTCATTTTTGAAATTTATTTTTTTACTAAATGTTTCTTTCAAATAAATGAATAAAATGCATATCAAAATTGAAAATAAAAACGATGAAAAATAAATAATTACTTTATTGGGACTAACAGGAAATTTGGAAGAAAGTGCATCGTTAATTATTCTATTATCAGATAGCGTTGAAGCATAAGACAATTCACTTTCTTCTCTTTTTTGTAAGAGAAATGAATAAATACTGTTTTTGATTGCCTGATCCCTGTTCAATTCTAGTAATTTTTTTTCTTTGTGGGGAAGTGAACTTAGCATTGAATTGTATTTATCATTTGTGGTCAACAAATTTATTTTGCCGGCTTCCAAATTTTTTTTTTGACTTTCAAGATTTTCAAAAATACCCGGTTTTATTTTTTTTATCTGATCTTTCAATGAGATTAACATCGGATTGTCTTCTGCAACTGTTTTTTTTATTTTTTCATATTCAAGTTCCTTGTTATTAAGATCAGACATTAACTTGGATAGATTTTCATCTGTAACACCTATCACAGAAGGCATCATTGGTATTGAACTTACATTTTCCTTATTGACTGCATTATAAACCTGATCAAGAACAGCTAGCTGCATATTTATCTTCCCTAATTCCTGGTCATTATAGCTTACATTTTGAAGATATAATTGTCCTTGAACACTTAGATCTGATGCACCATTATTTGTTTTAAATGCCTGAACTGTTCTTTCAATGGAATCTAAGTTTTTAGAAACAATATTTAATCTTGTTTCTAAAAATTGTAATGCATTTTTTGCCATACTATTCTTATCTTCAATCGCAGCTCTGTCGTACATAACAATCAATTCATTCAATACATTTTTTGCTCTTTGGGGAATTTCGTCTTTATAGGAAAGATCTATGATGCTAGATAATTTATTGGCAGTAGTAACAGTTAGATTTTTAAGAATATTGTTCGTGACATCTTCAGTTACTGTTAATTGAAAAAAATATTCTTTATTTATCCTGTCAAATAATTTATTTTCATTTTGAATAAATCTAATATTCCCAAATTGAGTAATTATCCATTGATTTAGTTTACCTGCATATTTATTTTTTAATAAAATGCTACTGTCTTTCTTGTTGTATGTAAATGAAATTAATCCTGATTCTTTAATTGAATCAGGTCTTTCTGCTTCTATTATAACCGGACTGAAATTATAGGCAGACATATTTCTTATTTTTCCCTCTACAAATACAGGTGCATATAATTTTAAATTCTTAACTACTTTATTGATAATTTTTCTGGATTGCAATACTTCAATTTCATTTTCTATTATTTTCTTAGTACTGATTATATTCATTGATTCAATCATCTTTGAGTCATCAGTACCTTTTTTTTCATCTTTAATTACAATTTTGGCTGTTGCTTCATACTTAGGGGTGGTGTACCTCAAAAAAAACCATGATATTGTAAGACATACTATTGCGGAAATTATAAATATTGGCCAATATGATAAATACTTTGAAGCCAAAAACGAAATAAGGTTTTCGTTGTCATGCTTTATTGCGCTATCATGTTTATCTATTATCATATTTATTTTACTAATTGCGTTAAAACAATTGCCACAATTGACAACCCGCTTAATATGGTTGGCAATAATTGAGGATTCCTAATTGCGGTGATAACTTTTTGTTTATTAGCTTCTACATAAACAACGTCATTGGGTTGCAAATAATAATAGTCTGAATTGAGAAATGTTTTTGAATTCAGGTTGATTCTAATTATTTTCCTTTCACCTTCTATTTCTCTTATCAGTAAAAGATTATTTTTCTTTCCAAATACTGTAATGTCTCCAGCCATTCCTAATGCTTTCATGAGTGATATTTTTTCATTGGGAACATTAATTACAGAGGGTTTGTTAACTTCACCTACAATGGTAACTTCATAATTCAAGTGCCTGATGGTAACAATCGGATCTACCAATAATTTTTTTTCAATAATCAAATCACTGATTTTATTTTTTAAATCTCTAATTGTTAGACCTGATGCTTTCATCGTTCCTAAAATTGGCAATTGAACATTACCTTCAGAATTTACAAGATAACCACCGGCTTGTGTAGAACCAGTTGTAGTAGTGGTAGAAGTAGCTATGATATTAGGTGCATTGAAAATTGCAGTAGCTTCAGTATTTAAACTGCTGATATTTATGCTTAAAATATCATTTTTTTGAATTAATGGTTCAATACCTTTATTTTTTAATACTAAGGAAGTATCCATAGTATTGGCAAAATACGTGGCTTGTTTTGTATCTAAACAGGAAGAAATCAAAGAACAAAAAACAACTAACCCCAAAAATCTATTTCTAATTATTTCCATTTAAATATTGATATTTTTTAAACGCAAGTTCATTTCATTATGATTTTGATATTTTTTTTTATGCTCTTTTCATTAAATATATAAATGTTAATAGTGCTTAATAATGACAAAGAATTAAACCTTAATTTTGAATTGTAATATTCGGTATTCAATCTATGGTACAAAATGAAAAAGATCATCCCTTATTAAAACTTGAATCATTTAAAAAAATAAATTAAAAATCTCATGAGCAAGAAAGAAGTTTACATTATTTCAGCGGTTAGAACTCCGATAGGAAGTTTTGGTGGGTCATTAAAGTCCTTTACTGCAACTCAACTTGGAGGCATAGCTATTAAAGGAGCAATCGAAAAAGCAGGTATCAATCCTTCAATAGTAAATGAAGTAATCATGGGTTCTGTTATTCAGGCAAATCTTGGTCAGGCTCCTGCAAGACAAGCTGCAAAATTTGCAGGATTACCGGATAATGTGATATGTACTACTGTGAATAAAGTTTGTGCAAGTGGAATGAAAACGATTGCTCAAGCAACACAAAGTATTCTATTAGGTGATGCAGATATTATTGTAGCAGGTGGGATGGAAAGCATGAGCAATGTTCCTTTTTATGTTGACAGTTTGCGTTGGGGAAATAAATATGGAAATACAATGATGATAGATGGTTTAGCGAAAGATGGACTAACTGATGTATATGATGGAAAAGCGATGGGCAATGCAGCTGAAATGTGTGCTTCCACTTGTGGCATTTCCAGAGAAGATCAGGATAATTTTGCCATTGAAAGCTACAAGAGAAGTCAGGCAGCAGTGCAAGGTAATAAATTTGAAACTGAAATCGTTCCTGTTGCAATACCTCAAAAAAAAGGAGAACCTATTTTTTTTTCAAAGGATGAAGAACCATTCAATGTTAAGTTTGATAAAATTCCTGAACTAAAAGGAGCGTTTGTAAAAGATGGAACAGTAACTGCCGCTAATGCATCTACAATGAATGATGGAGCTGCAGCATTGGTGTTGATGAGCAAAGAAAAAGCAGATGAACTTGGTTTAAAACCCATTGCATCAATTGTGTCATATGCAGATGCAGAACACGCACCGGAATGGTTTACCACGGCACCATCGCTGGCTGTTCCAAAAGCTGTTGAAAAAGCAGGATTAAAAATGGATGATATTCACTACTGGGAATTGAATGAAGCATTTTCTGTTGTAGGAATTGAAAACACCAAAAGAATGAAACTAGATCCTTCAAAAGTAAATGTTAACGGTGGGGCCGTTTCCCTGGGTCATCCACTAGGTTGTAGTGGAGCAAGAATTATTGTAACATTAATAAACGTATTAAAACAAAATAATGGCATTTACGGTGCGGCTGGTATATGTAATGGTGGAGGAGGTGCAAGTGCATTGGTTATTAAAAATCATTGATTTTGACAATTGTAATCTCTATTTAAAAGGATGTAATGAAAAACATCCTTTTTTTATTCATTTTGTTTATCAATTTTCTAAATATTACGCAAAAGATTCAATGATTTAAGCATCTTTTTGTTATTATCATTGTGATAAGATAAATTTGTGAATATTTTATTCAAATCAATTAAAGAAAAACCAAATATCAATGCGACAAATTACTTTCAGAGAGGCTTTAAGAGAAGCGATGCAGGAAGAAATGAGATTAGACGAGAGAGTATTTTTAATGGGAGAAGAAGTAGCCGAATACAATGGTGCTTACAAAGTGAGTCAGGGTATGCTCGATGAATTTGGTGCAAAAAGAGTCATTGATACACCTATTGCTGAATTAGGTTTCTCCGCAATAGCAGTAGGCGCTGCACAAAATGGTTTGAGACCTATAGTGGAATTTATGACATGGAATTTTGCTGTTTTGGCTTTGGATCAAATATTAAATACAGCTTCAAAAATGCTGGCAATGAGCGGTGGTCAAGTTGGTTGCCCCATCGTTTTCAGAGGAGCCAATGGTAGTGCAGGCCAGTTAGGAGCTCAGCATTCAACAGCTTTTGAAAGTATGTATGCGAATATACCGGGTGTTAAAGTAATATCTGTGAGCAATCCTTATGATGCCAAAGGATTGTTGAAATCCGCCATTAGAGATGATGATCCTGTTGTTTTTATGGAAAGTGAATTGATGTATGGTGATAAAGGAGACGTTCCTGAAGGCGAATATATTATTCCAATAGGAAAAGCTAATATTGCAAGAGAAGGAACAGATGTTACCGTCGTTTCATTCAATAAAATGATGAAAGTGGCATTGGGTGCTGCAGAAGAACTTGCAAAAGAAAACATCAGTGCAGAAGTGATAGACTTAAGAACCATTCGCCCATTGGACTGGTTTACTATCTTGGAAAGTGTGAAGAAAACCAATCGTTTGGTTATTGTGGAAGAACAATGGCCTTTTGCTTCTGTATCTTCTGAAATTGCCTATAGAATACAAAAAGAAGGATTTGATTATTTAGATGCTCCTGTACGCAGGATCACCTCAGCGGATGCTCCTATGCATTACGCTCCAAACCTTGTAAATGCTTATCTTCCGGATGTTTCAAGAACAGTGAAGTTAATTAAGGAAGTGATGTATTTGAAGAAATAATTCTTTTTACGTTTTTTATTTTTATTTCTTTCCATTCAATTTAATTCTATGGCTTATCAATCATTGGAATCTTGTTTAATTGATCTGGAAAGAAATGGCCAATTAATTCGGATTAAAGATGAAGTTGATCCCTACCTTGAAATGGCTGCAATCCATCTTCGTGTTTTTGAAGCAAAAGGACCGGCTTTATTGTTTGAAAATGTCAAGGGATCTAAATTCAGTGCTGCTTCTAATATTTTTGGAACACTCGAAAGAAGTCGATTTATTTTCAGAGATACCATTGAAAAAGTAGAGCAACTGATTCAGCTTAAAAACAATCCCATTGAAGCAATAAAGAAGCCTGCAAAATATTTTTCTACCGGATTGGCTGCATTAAAAGCATTGCCACTCAAAAATCCCTTTCAAACTCCAGTTTTACATTCAAGCATTCAAATACAAGATCTTCCATTGATTCATCACTGGAAGAAAGATGGTGGTGCATTTGTTACCCTGCCTCAAGTTTACTCCGAAGATATTGAACAACCCGGTATCATGCATGCCAATTTGGGTATGTATAGAATACAACTTAACGGGAATGATTACCAAATCAATAAAGAAATAGGGCTACATTATCAATTGCATAGAGGTATTGGTGTGCACCAAACAAAAGCCAACAAAAAAGGAAAACCATTGAAAGTTAGTGTATTTGTTGGCGGTCCGCCTGCTCATACAGTTGCCGCTGTAATGCCTTTACCTGAAGGAATGAGTGAAATGACATTTGCGGGTGTTTTAGGGAACAGAAGATTCAGGTATAAATACATTGATGGATATTGCATCAGCACTGATGCTGATTTTGTAATAACCGGAGAAGTATATCCAGGAGAAAACAAACCCGAAGGTCCATTTGGAGATCATTTAGGTTATTATAGTTTACAGCATTTGTTTCCATTGATGAAAGTTCATCGGGTATATGCGCGAAAAAATGCGATATGGCCATTTACCGTGGTAGGAAGACCTCCACAGGAAGATACAAGCTTCGGTCAGTTGATACATTCTATAACAGGCAAAGCTGTTCAGGATGAAATACCCGGTTTGAAAGAACTTCATGCAGTGGATGCAGCTGGCGTGCATCCCTTACTATTGGCAATAGGCAGTGAAAGGTATACTCCGTATCTACCTACAAAACAACCTGCGGAAATTCTTACTATTGCAAATCACATGCTTGGAACGGGACAATTGAGTCTTGCTAAATTTTTATTCATTACTGCAGATGACGAACAAAAGCTGAATACAAAAAACATCCAATCTTATTTCGAATTTGTGTTGAGAAGAATTCACTTAAACAGGGACATTCATTTCTATACAAACACAACAATGGATACACTTGATTATTCTGGAGAAGGATTAAATTCAGGAAGTAAAGTTGTGTTTGCTGCTTATGGAGAACCTATCAGGGATTTAGCTTTAGAGCCCGCTAATTACTTGTATGATTTAAGAGGATCTGATCATTGTAAAATGATAATGCCGGGTGTAGTTGCTATTCAATCTTATCCATTCACTGATTATACAAATGCAAAAAAAGAAATTGCTGAAATAAGCAACCAACTTAATCATATCAATGACACTCAAAAATCAAATGATCTCATAAAAAAAGAAATACCCATTATAATCATTTGTGATGATGCTGCATTTACTGCTGCTGAATTGAATAATTTTCTTTGGGTGACTTTTACAAGATGTAATCCTTCTCATGATATGTATGGAGTAGGGGAATTTGTTTTAAATAAACACTGGGGCTGTGAAGGTCCAATGATACTTGATGCCAGAATAAAACCACACCACGCACCTGCTGTTGAAAAAAATCCTGCAGTAGAAAAAAACATTGATAGATTTTTTCAAAAAGGAGGCAGTTTATTTGGATTGTAATAAAACGCCCATCCAAGTTTGTTAACCCTGGGTTAACAAATAACTCGAATAATAAAAGTTTCAAGCCACTGAGCTAGTTAAACACTACACAAGTTCAAGGTTCAAAAAGTTCAAATTCAAAAAAATCATTTTTGAATTTTTAATTTTGAATTTTTACTTAATCTTCGATAATCCCTCCAAACAGGAAGTATCACCAGGCCTTATCAATAAAGCTTTTTGAAACAACAATTTAGCATCGTTTGTTCTGCCAGAATTTAAATAAGTCCATGCAAGCATATGATTAGCATCGTAATCAAAAGGATAAAGGTTGACTAATTTTTCAAATAATTTACCGGATTGTTCGTATTTTTTTCTATTGTAATTGATAACCCCTTCCCAATAATTGGCAGTATAATTTTGAGCATCAATTTGTAAAATCTCTTCGTATTGTCCAATCACTTTATCCCAATTTTCCAATACAGACAAGGGTTTTACTATACCCAATTTCGCTTCAATTGCATACGGTTTTAAGTTTACGGCTTTCTGGTAATAAGATAAAGACTTTGCATAATTTTTGTTCAAATATTCCAGCCAACCTAACCGAAGATTGATCTCATAACTATCATCATTATAATAAGCAGTAAGGGAATTAATTGCATCCGCATATTTCTTGGCATACTCATGTGTGTAACTTTCACTAAATGCTTTTTGAAGTTTCACTTCATTTTGAGCAAATGAAAAATTGACTGTCCATAAAATTACCGATGAGCAAAAAAGTTTTTTTAGAATTTCCATGTTATACCTCCGTTGATTGAATGTTGATAAAATAAAATATTAGTATTGTAAAGTTTTCTTTTTTCAAATGTATATCCGACATGAGTCAAAACATTTTTATTGAAATTCAAGTACATATTCATACCTCCTTTGAAATGATTTTCATCTATTGCATTGTAAACATATAGAAGATCATTCTCAGTATAATTACTAAATTTACCAAAAGTACCATTAAGTTCCATCCAAATTGTTTTATTCAATTTACAACCTATTACCTGTTGCAAATTAGGTGTTTGAACAGTACCTCTGTTTTGTATGCTAAGAGTAGAGATTCCATAAAAATTGAAATTCCCTTTTGGAAAATAGGTAGCTTGAAAATTAAATTGATTAATTGTTGTATCGATTATCTTTCCAGCAATAAATGAGCCCTGTAAAGTAAAATAATCTCCAAGATACTTTAAGCCAATTAACGCCAAGTTGTTTTCATAAACAATATTTGTGAATGGGCTAGTATTTAAACTATTGAACGGCGTTTTTATATAATGAAAAGCAAATTTCAATTGAAGCTTATTGTCAATAGAAAAAGTCGTTTTGTTATAATATTCTTTTTGATGAATAACTATTTGTTGGTTATTCTGAACATTAATTAATGCTTTTTCATTAATATTTTGATTGTATGTTATGAATGAATGCTCCATATTGATTTTCCATCCTAATCTGGTAATCAAATTTATTTTATTATAAAAAGAATTATCTCTAGTAGTCACATCTGTAACTTTATAACTACTTTCCAATCCTAATTCCCTAATGGCAGATTTTTTGATGTGCTCTGTTGATATAGCCTGTTTAGAAAAATAAGGAACATGAATATATGCTTGTTCGGTTTGTTGCAAATACAACAAACAAGCCCAGGCATAATAGTGTGCATTTTCATTGTATCTGTCTTTTGATAAAATTTGATTATAATGTTTTAAAGCCTCGCTATAATTTTGTAACATAAAGGCAGCATATCCCATTCTCAATCTAAGATAAATAAAATCCTGACCCTGATTAATAGAGGTTTTGCCATAGTCAAGCAACTCTTTCCATTTCCCATTTAGATACAAATTATAGCTAAAAATATCAGCTTCATCGTATGTCGGCTTTTGTTGTGCAACAGAAATAAATGAACTGAGCAGCACAATTATCGTAATGATGATTAATTTACTGTATCGCATTGAACATTTATTATTGTAGAATTTTTTTTTGTAGAAAAAGATTTGATTTTATTATCATCAATGATAATAGAAGAGGTAGCAATATTTTTATTACTCCAACCAAAAGAATATGATTGTTCACTAATGATTTCAATTTCTCCTGAAGACAGAAATTCCTCATTCTGCTTTAAATGACTTTCAAAATTTATTTTTATAAAAATAAAAAAGGGAGCTAACAAATCCTGCATCCATCTTATCGGGTTGTATCCTAAAATGCTGATAGGGTAATTATCTTTTATATCAATTTCTTTCTCAGAACTTAATAGGATTTTATAAGCAGCTGTATAGAAATGATACAATAAAGTATTTTTCGATCCGATAAAATTAGTAAAATAAAAAACAGTGCCATTGTTTATGAAATAAGCATAGACATTTACCTCTTTACAATAAATATAAGATTCATTATAAGAATCTGTAAGTACTTCCCATTTTTCTGATTGACCATTATCTGCTTTTACTTCAATCGTTTTTCCAGGTTGAAAATTAAAAGCAGATTGTAATTGAACATTTGGTAGAATATTACTTACAAAACTTCCCTCTTCAGGTATGCTGTAATTTTTTAGATCAAATACTGTAGCATTTCTTTTATAAAAATAAGATATTGGGTAACTAATTGTTTTTGAACCTATATATGGAGTGGATTGTATTTGAAAATGCAAATGAGGTTCCGGCGATCTGCCTGAATTTCCACAGGATGCAATCAAATCACCTTTCTTTACAAACGCTCCTTTACTAACTTTTATGGATTGCTTTTTTAAATGTGACAACTTGCTATATAATCCATGAGCATGTTTAATTATAATCGTGTTTCCCCAATTTTGAAGGGTATTGTTTTTTCCTATTTCATTGTCTTCAATAAAATCAACAATCTCTTCCACAATTCCATCAGCAGGGCAAATAACAGGTTTATTATAGGCGTAAAAATGTTCAGGTAAATTCCCAGGAAGCCGAAACGTTTTCATCTCATTATCCAATAACACAAAGTCAATTGCCTTAGCCCAATCTCCCTTATGAGTCATATTGCCATCATAACCCTGACTTACCATCCACTCTCCCAAAAAAGGCAAAGAAAAAGAATGGAAATATCTGTTCATAATGCGCTCTTTACCATTCAAAAATCTATACAGATTAATTTCAGGATTATAATATTGAATGGGAGTAGTTACTAGTTTACCAGGATTTTTTCTTAGTTGCAAACAATACAAAAATAGAATAACAACAATACAGAAAGGAAGGGAAAAAACAGGTAATCCAAAAATATAAGTAATACTGCTCAAACTAACTACTAATATATAAGCAATAGGAACTGTAATAAAAATCCATAAAACAGATCGAATAGAAGGAATCAGATAAAATCCACCTAATGCAATAGCAACAAGCATAAAATTCGTTCCCATATTGTAATAGGAAAGATCTCCGTTACTAAATCCCCCCATTAAATAATTAAATACAATTGCAATAGCGTAACCAATAACTGTCAGCAGAAATGATATTCTTGAATTAATAAACAATCCGAAAGACAAAATTATTCCAGCTAAAATATTTCCCTGAAAAATAATGGCACTCATCGATCTGAAAAATCCTGAAAAATAAGGGGCCAACTGCCAATTTTCAATTTTTTGAATAACATCAACCAGTTGAGTACCTCCAATAGCATACGTTTCATTCACCCAATAAATATGCCTTTGAGAAAGTCCCAAACCTGCAAATTGTTTTGATGCAAGAATCACAATCCATGTAGTAAAAATAAAAGCCAAAGAAAGTCCTGGAATATTTTTGGCATTTAATCTGGATGACAATGCCACAGAAAATAACATAGTCAATATGGAGCCAATAATCAATAACAAGATAAAAGCACTTCCAAATTCAAAGTTGGATGCAAACCCTAGTCCAAAAAGAATTGCACTGTAACTGTAAATACCGGTTTCAATATTTATAGAATCAAATCCCAATAACTTTCCTGCCAATACTGAAAATACAACAGCCAATAAACCTGCAGCCCCAACCTGAGGAATAAAAAAAGAAACTAAAAAAATGATGATTGAAAAAAAACGATTCTTAGAAAAAAACAACATGCCGTAGCTGTTAATGACAGCAATGACAAACGATTGAATATATGCAGTATATTTTTTAATAAATAAATTCTTTAAATATTGAAAGATGACAAATGTTCCGGCATTTTTTCCAGTTGCTCAATATATTTCAAAGATTCAGCTTCTCTTATTAAATGAGTGTTTCCTTTTTCATCTATCATAACCACATTGGGACGCATTTGGATAAACTGCATCCATTGTGTCATATTATATGCCCCCACACGATGCACTACTACATGATCTCCTCGATTCAACAAAGGCAAATTTACAGAATCTCTTACTACATCTATATTCATGCACAAAGGACCATATAACACCATATCTTCAGTATGATGAGTAAAATCCTGTGCGGGACTTATTTTATGTTCATACCAAAATGAAGTAAATAAAATATTAACGCCAAAATCCATGATGGTAGCTCTTCTTCCATCACTGAGTCTTTTGTTAGCAAGAACTGATCCTAAAAGAAAACCGGCATCGTCAATCAATGCTCTTCCCGTTTCTAAAATCAACAAGGGTAGTTCGTCTGTTTTAAATCCTGCTTGTAAAATTGCCTGTGTTATTGACTCTGCAAATTCATCTATGTGCGGGTTGGTATCTGAAGCTGGCAAATAGGAACCTTTCAGTGTATTTGCAGAAGGAAAGCCGCCACCTAAATCGAGGTACTGAATAGTAGTATTTAATTCCGATTTACATTTCCAAGCAAGATCACTTAACTTTCTGACTGCGATAGCGTATGCATCTGAAGACAACATATAAGTGCCGATATGACAATGAAAACCAACTAATATCATTTTTCCGGATGCTACTATTTTAGTCAAAGCATTATACGCTGAGCCATTTTCATAATTAAAACCAAACCTATCCCAAATTGGATAAACACCTGTATCCATATTAACTCGAATGGCTACACGAGGTTTTTTGGTAAGTGAATCACAAAGCTCTATGATTTGATATAATTCATCAAAATGATCGATATGAATCAATGAATCATTGTTAATGGCAGTTATTAATTCTTCGTTTGTTTTTTCAGGTCCATTGAAAATAATTTTTTTTCCGGGAACACCATTTCCAATTGCTTTATTGTATTCAAAGCCACTTACTACTTCAGCCCAACTACCTTCCTGATGAAAAACATTGCAAACAGCATTGATATAGTTTGTCTTATAACTCCAGGCAAACTGCACTTTTGGGTACCTTGTTTTAAAAGCCCTTACCGTATCCTGGTAGGTTCTACGAATGGTTCGTTCACTCAATACAAATAGAGGGGACCCATATTTTTCAATTAATGATTTTACAGATACACCATCAATTTGTTTAACCGGTTCATATTCTGTCCTTGTTCCAAATTTATTCATAAGGCCTGCATTCATTTTCTGTATAACAGGTCTCTCGTATTTTAATTTTTGCATAAACTGAAATTTATAAAATAGATAAAGTGTTTAAAATTGCTTACAATTCACCAAAAGCACTGATTTGCTGAAATTCGGAAACATCGGTGATATGATCCCATGCATATCGAATGAACATTTTGCCAACTGCATAATTCTGATAGGGCTCTAGGTTTTCACCAAGTGCCATTTTAACTAATGCTGCGGGCTGATTTTGACCACAAGCCGCAGTAAGATAAATCCATGCAGGAAAGCGTGGGTTCACTTCCATGATGAATGGTTGATTATCGTGAGTACGCATAATTTCCAATTCACATCCTCCTTTCCAATTAGTAGATTTCACAAAGTGTCGCGCCAAATCAATTAAGGAATCATCTTCCAATGTAATGCCCGCCCATGCTTTACCCTTATCAGTTATATACAACTTTCTCATAGGAACAGCACTGATGGTATTTCCTTTGCCATCACCCAATACTGCAATATTGATTTCTGTACCTGTAATGAATTGTTGAACAATAATGGGCAATCCCCATTTAGCAGATAGTTTGTAAAATGCTTTTTGAGCCTGTTCCATTGTATGTGCAACAACAGCATCATAAAATTTACCTTTTACAACCAGCGGATAATTAAACTCTTCTGCGCAGGAATACAATTCATTTACTTGATAAATAACTTTATCCTTCGGCACCAATAAATCAAATTTCTTACCGAAATTGTACAAATTGATTTTATCTCTTGAATCAAATTGTTCATTGGTAGGAAGAAAAGTTTCTATACCTATTGAACGAAGCGATGGTCCAAGCTTTATGAAATTATATAACTCTGCATCAAAATTGGGAATGATTACCTGTAAATTTTCTTTTTCATGAATAGATTTCAATCTATTCAATAGCGCATCTACTCCTGCAGAAGGATAGGGAATTTGATATGTTTTATCAACAATGTCATGAAGGTAAATTCCCGGCTCAAGTGTTTCATAAGATAATCCAATGATTTTAACACTTTCGGGAAAGCCGTCTCTTAATGCTCTGATTACAGCAACACCAGGGCCGGGGCTGTCAATTGCATTTAAACCCGTTACGGCAATAACGATCGGTTTTAATTGTTCAGACATGATGATATTTAAAATTAATGATCGAGTAAATTGGCTTCTTTCAATTGAGCTGCAAAATCATCCCAGTCTTTTTCCAGTTGAGATAATTCAACATCATATTTTTCCAATATATTTTTTTTTATTTCAGACACAGATAATCCTTGTTTTAATAAAAGCAGCATTTCAGCTGCCAAAGGATTTGCGGAAAAAGAATCACCAGTAGCTGGATTGAAAATGAAACCGGACTCACTGGTAGCAATATTTTTCTTAAGATGCATAATTATAATATTTTAAAATAACTGCTGTTTTTCAACTAAAAAAGATTAGATGAATATTTATCAATAATCCTTTGGAAAGCAGATGTTAAAAAAAACAAAATAGAATTTGAATAATTAAAATGTACTTGAAGATTAATAGGGGCGTAACCTAACCCATATATAATCATCCATTAAAACTTCATTTTTAAATACAGATTTTCGCCTTACGCCTTCTAAATAAAAGCCATTCTTTTCCAATGCCCTCATAGATGATTTGTTGTTTTCAAAAACTTCAGCATAAATGCGCACAATATCGAAATAGTAGAATGAATATTCCATCATTTGCCGAATTGCTTCGGTGGCAATTCCCTTTCCCCAGAAAGGCTCAGCAATCCAATAACCTATCTCAGCAGACAATACATAAACATCCTTATTAAAAATCAATCCGATTCCACCAATTGCTTCGCCATCAAAATCAATAGCAAAATTGATTGTTGGCTCTTCTATTAAAGCAGATTTTATCCATGATTGTGCATGTTCCTCGGTATATGGATGAGGAAATGCATTTCTAAGGTTATTCCAAACATTGATGTTATTGGCGTACTTGACCAATGAAGGGATATCCTCCTCTGTCCATTTTCTGATTATGACAGCCATATTATCGATGATTTTATAGTAATAATTTGAATGAAAATGGTTATTAAATATGTAATCTTACTTTATTGATTTCCATTTTCCGGATTTTAAATAAAAATAAGCAATTGTAAAAATAGTCATCCAATAAATAAACTCATTACTCCATGCCATTGCCAATGAAATGTAATGATATTTCATGAAATACCATGTGTATATCAGATAAAGAATAATTGCTACAATTTCTATCAGT